>DMIY01000080.1 GCA_003457075.1 Desulfotomaculum sp.
TTACTGTTCTGGCAGAAGGAAAAAGCTGACTTATTCCCCTGGCGTGACAACTCAGTTCGCTAATCTGTTTATCAGCAAAGGGAACATTGAATCTGCCATATCCAGTAGCTATTATGTAAGATATTTGCTCAAAAGTCAAACCAGCATCCAGCAAAGTTTCTTCCATTACTTTATTGGCCAGGCGGCGATGCTCAGCTCCTGTATTACTAACTGAATAAGCAAGGATCTTACCCTCTTCATCGATAATTACCACCTTAGTCATGGTGGAACCTATGTCCAAACCAGCGAAATATAAACTCATGTGAGTAATTCAAGGAATCCTTGGATCCTGGTCCTCAGTGGCGCTAAAGAAGATTCGCTATAATCATGTTCAAGGTACATACTGCGAAGACCATAGCGATCAAAATAATCTTTAACTAAAGGCGCTTCGAAACCATGAATATCGCAAAACCTTAAATTATAAAGGATTGCCCCTTTGACATTCCACTCCTCTGCATATTTATGTAAGTAACCAAATCTTCTTTCCAAATCTTTTGGATAATCCCTTTTTGTATCGCCAACAGCAGCCCCTATAAAGGTACGGGGGCATTTGAGGTCAAGTAAATAACGGCGAGCCAGACCATCTAGAGGATCCTCGGTCATGTCTACGTCTGGAAAATAAAAGCGGCTGCCTACACAGAGGTCATCCATTACTACGTTAGCACCAAACTCTTCCATTATCTCAATAATAGCAATGTCGTCAATATTACTTCCCCAAAGGAGTAATCTTGTTCCTCCTTTGGGCCCTTCTCTACGCTCCTTAACCTCACTTATAACTTCTTGCAACAACTCATTTCCTTCTTTAACAGGAATACTCATCAAAGCTTTCATCACCTGGAGGGTTTCCGCTCCTGAAATAAGAGGGGGCTCAGTTTTTCGCAATTCGTATAATCTTCTTACTAGAGCTCGTTGCTCATTATGAGCTTTTGTCGCCTGTTTTAGACTTTCTGTGGAAAGTTCCTTCCCCGTTAAAGATTCCAGGCTCTTCTTAAATTCATTAAGCCATTCTTTATGGTATTCTAAAGCAGCTTCACTTTTTGAATGAGGTGTATCTATGTAAAAGGAATAGGGAAGGTCTATATAAGTTCGCCATATATGTGCCAGCTTTTCACCTACTTCGCAAACATGCGGCATCACAGACCCATCTAGAAAATCATATTTGCCCTTTAGTCCCAAATCTAATATACTACGGAGAAAAGGGCAAACTAAGGTGGGAAAGTAAGCATCTGCATTAGTTATCGGCTCTCGCATATTCCCAAACAGCCTGTAAGGCACAATGTCAAGAGCTGTTAGTATTTCCAAAGGAGTGTAAATACATAAGTAGCCTATGATCTTTTTATCTTCTGCTTTAAGCTGCTTAGCGTAAAAGGAACGATCCTCATAAATTTCCTTCACTTTGGCAAGCCCCGTGTTTCCTCGTTTTGTCATTAGCAAAGCCTCCTTCTTCGTATCCCGCCAGTAATCTGTAATCTTGCCTTTTCGTTATAATCTTTAGAATCCAACACATTCTAGCCTTTCTTTCTTACTTCCCGGTAATGCTCTATAACCTCTTCAAATGCCTCTGCCCTTCTTAACGCCTCTTCGGGATTAAAATGCTTAAGATCGACAATGTCTCCTTCTATAACTATAGTAGGGACTTTCAGCACTTTCATTAACCTGTCCTGAACATAGGCTAAATGATTCGTAGCTGTGCGGCAGGTAAGAAGAGGATGCGCTACCAAGGCATCACATTCATATTCTTTAACATAATCCAGATAAGGATAGCCGAAGTAGCCTAGATGTTCTCCATTTTTGTAAGCCTCTTCGAAGAAGCCGGCAAAATGCCGATAGGTATGTCTAGCAATACGTTCTAAAGGATTGCTTATTTTGCTTAAATCTGTGGGCTTCGGAGGGTGATAAGACCAGCTTTCAACTACGAAATTCCAGCCTCTTTCTGCGAGTTTATCGAAAAAGCCCAGGCTATGCCATGGAGGGAGTTCAGCGAACGCTAAGCGATATTTTTCCTCTGGAATAGCTGCCTCTTTTTTATCTATTTTTTCCTTTACCTCGTCATACAAATTCCTATACAAGACAGCTGTTTTTCCAGGATCTTCGGCTACATAAAGGGAGGCTGGCATACAACTCCAAAAGTCACGAGAATGCATAGGACATGGCTTGGCTTTGCGCAACTCATTAACTTCATGCCATACACGGTTCATCTCTATTAAATCATTTACCACTTCGTCCAATTTATCCCAGTCCATCTTTTTACCTACCAGATGTTCCAAGAAAGCAATAAATTCCCTCAGTTCTTTAACCATAAATTCAATTATATGTTTCTGAGTACCATCTCCACTAAGGCTTTCCCTCACCCCAGGATGAGGCATTTCCAAAAGCCACACCGGAGCATCTAAATAACGTCCCAACGATTGAAACCATTTATACCTCGTGTCACAAAAGTAGCCTGAACAGAGCAATAGAGTCGGTTTAGGCATCCCTGACATGGGGGCTTCTGGAGGAATTCCGCCTAGCTCTTTCATTCTGGAGGCATAACCAATACCATTGCGTGCATAGCCACACAAATGATCAGGGAAACCGTCTGAATTACAACGATCAAGGAAAGCTTGCGCAGTTCCAAAGGCAGCACAAACAGCACCATAATCTTCTGGATAGACCGCAGCTATATCCATTGTCCGGAGGACTGCATCAGCCCCCCACCAATTGACCATGCACCAGGCTGTAGGCTTCCCCTCCTCGTTGTATTCAACGGCTCTCTCATACATCTTGTCCACCAAGCTTCGTAGTGGATACATTGCCTTCAGTCTTTTAATTGTTTTTTCTTTTTTTTCTCCTGACATTTTTTGTCCCCCTTTAGTCAGTTAATTTGTCATAGCGTTCAAAAATACAAATTATTTCCAAATACCTATACCCCCCATCTCTTCCCAAAACAGTTTCTTAGTACAATTCCACAAAATTTAAAATCCATATTTTAAAGAGTGAGAAAAAACGCATTGCACTCAACAATTTGGATACTGTTTTATGTGGAATTGTACTTAATAATTTCAGGTTTATTTATTTATTTATATTCTCTCTCCTTTCGTGGCAGTCTAAGTATACCAATTGCGGATATTTCTGTAAGGCATTATGATAGATTATAATAGGACTTACGTTGTTAATACAGACTCATAGACGAAATGGAAGTGTTCAAAAATTGGTTATTTTTTAGCTTGTCTGAGACAAACCTACAAAAAAAGTCTACAATACTACTCCTCCTTTGTCAAGTAGGAGAGCGGCGAAAGATGCTGTCCGGACTCAATGTTCTAAATTCAAAGCCCGGCTATAACTCTCCAGTGATTCTTTTACCAGCCCCCATCTCATTTAAAAGATTACCCCTTAGCCCCCCCCCCCATGTTTCTATGCGGCCAGGCTCGCGGACCAATACCTCGTCGCAAACTTCAATAGACTCCCGGTGAAGACCTGACTTGTAAAGACAAACAGCCTTGTTTTGCAAAGTTTTTTTACTGCAGGGATTCAGGGCAAGGGCACGCTCGTAAAAGTCCAGGGCTTCTTCATAACGACCCATTTCATCCAGACAAAGAGCATAATTATTGTATGTTGTAGCATCATCTTGGGCGCAACGCATTGCATTTTCATAACAGGTCAGGGCCCGTTTATACAACTGCCCTTTCTTGCTAAAAACTACAAATATGCTCCAACAAATCCCTATTTTATACGACATATTACGGCTGTAAAATTTAAGTCATACAACACCCCTCTTTTCACATAGGTTTTTACTAGCACTACAGCGTAATTTAAAAGTTAGCGGAGCCATGGGGACGGTTCGAGCGTCCTCGAAGCGTGAGCTGTGGGCCGAAGGGAAGACGATGGAACCGTCCCCAATGGCGTAGCGGGCATAACTAAACAAGCAATACTACGCTGTAGTACTAGAACCGGAGGTGAAAAGAAATGTTAAAAAAAGAAAAGACAGGAAACAGTCCCTCCTTCGACTTATCGGCCGTACTCGCCGGCATCCTTCTCAGCATCACAATATACTTCCTGGGTATGATTACCATGGGCACTGTCTACCACCTGGCCACGTCATCGGAAGACACTCTACCCTGGGCATCTGCCGGCCTGTTTTTCATCAGCGTGTTCCTGGGCGCGGCATTTACCGCCCGCCGGGCCGGCAGGAAAGCATTATATCATGGAATTTGCGTGGCACTGGTCTTCTTTATGCTGGCATGGGTGACAATTGCTGTTTTTTCACCACTACCGGTATCATCTTCTATCCTGTTCTATAAACTGGCGCTTGCTCTTGCCGCCGGTGCTCTCGGAAGCATTTCAGGCACTATCACGGCCGGCTGAAAGTTATTTCCCGCTTCATAAAAAAAGCAGGGACAAGCCTGCCTGCCATGTCCCTGCTTTTTATTTCCAAAACCTTAAAAGCAAACTTCTTAAGAGGGAGGGCAACCTTATAAAGTAAACGCGCAACGTCTCTTCACCCCTTCACGTGATTATTTTTTACTATTCTATTATTGCCGGACCACAAATGTGACACTTTTATATGTCCGTGCGTCAAGTTTTTGATTCAGAATGAGTCCTGCAGCCATTGAGCTATTCTTTTGTTTACCATTGCGGTGTCTCCCCGGATGTGACTCCTGATCGGTAAAGAATTTAAGAACCGCCTGCCATATTGCTTGTTTACTATCCGGTGGTCTAAAACCACCACTACGCCCCTATCCCGCATGGTACGAATAAGCCGCCCGAACCCCTGCTTAAAACGGATCACAGCCTGGGGCAGACTAAAATGCCGGAAGCCATCTTTCCCCTGGCGGGTCAGTTCTTCGATCCGTGCCTCGATTACCGGTATGCTGGGAGCCCAAAAGGGCAATTTGACGATAACCACGCAAGACAAAGCCTCGCCAGGAATATCTATTCCTTCCCAAAAACTGGAGGCGCCGAGCAACACTGCTCTTTCATTGTTGCGGAACTCCTCAACCAAACGGGAGCGGCTGCCATTGATATTATGGGCCAGCAGGTAAATATCTGCTTCTTCACAAACCCCTTTTAAACGGCGATAAGTTTCCTTAAGCACCCGGTGAGATGTGAAAAGCACGAGGGTTTTCCCCTGGACAGTCCGGATCAAATCACTCAAGGTTGCTAGCAATGCTTCAAGATATTCCTCTTCCGAAACCTCGTTCTGCAAGGGTACATCTCTTACCACGCAAAGTAAAGACTGGCGTTCATAACTAAAAGGAGAATCCACCTGGAGTTGCAGCAGCCCGTCCTGCGAAACCAGGTCCAGGCCCGTTCGCTCCATGAAATGCTGAAAGGAACCTTCAACCGTCAGGGTAGCGGAGGTTAAAACAATCGTATCCTTTTGTTGAAAAAGTTGTTCATATAAAATCTCTCCTATCTGCACAGGAACAGCATGCAGAGAACAGCTTCCGGTATCGTTTCCCCTGGTAGCATCTATCCAATATACATAGTTATCTTCCCCGCAGGCTAAAATAAAACCAAGGTCCACCCCTAACCCGCTGCCGGTAGAAAATTGTTGATCAACCTCGCTATAAAAACCACCCCAACTCTCACTTGCAGATGACCACTCTTCCAGCATGTTCACCAGCCTATGCAGGTATTCAGAGAGGCTCGCCCAGCCCAGCTTTAAATTGGCATATTCTGCCTCTAAAAAAGGCGCCTCCCTTTCTTTAGCAGTTGGTCTCAAACGCAACGTCCAGCGATCCATTTCCTGGTTTCCCGCATCCGCACGGGCAATAACCAGGGCACAAAGCGCATTAAAGAAAATATCCGCCGCCTGTGCTGCCTGTTGACGGATGTCCTGGGCTTTTTTTATGGTCCTTTGCCATAAAACCACATCATCAGGAGGAACCAGGGCGCCCAGGCGGGTTAACAACCTGTTTACCGCGCCCAACCACCTTCTTACGGCAGACCATGTTACCTGACGGCCCAGTTGTTCAGTAGCAGCATCTTCCAGATGGTGAGCTTCATCTATAACCAGTGGTCCATAAGCAGGAAGAACCTTGTTTTCTACACGTACATCAGAAAGAAGCAGGGAATGGTTAGTAATGATTAGCTTTGCTGCCTCGGCTGCCCTATGTGCCCTGGTTACATAGCACGCACCCTTAAACCAACGGCAGCGCGCGCCCAGGCAACCTTCACTATCAGCGCAAATTTGTACCCAGGAATCCTGTTCGGACATGTTAAGGTTAAGCTCAGCCTTGTCTCCGGTGGCTGTCCCGGTAGCCCAAACCAGCACCCGGGCATAAAAGGATGCTTCTTCCGGGGTCCAATTACCTGCCGTTAAGGTATTAAGCCATCGACGCAGGCACAAGTAATTTTGCCTGCCCTTAACCAGTGCAGCCTTACAAGGCCAGGACAAAACCCCAAGCAGGGTTGGAACATCTTTCTCCCACAGTTGTTCCTGAAGATTTATTGTTCGTGTGGATATTACCACCCGCTGATCATTTTTTATCGCCCAGTGCAGCACAGGTATCAGGTAAGCCATGGACTTGCCCGTTCCTGTACCGGCTTCCATCAGCAAATATTTTTGCTCTTCCAGTGCCCGGCTAACCGCACAAACCATCTTCTGCTGCTGGGGGCGGTATTCATAACTTTCCAGGCGCGTGGCCAGCATTCCTCCTGCTGCCAGCAAGGAAGGCAGTTCGCTGGATTCAGGAAAGGGTTCGGAAAAACCGGTTTCCTGCTGCTGCCTGCCGGGCGAAAATGATTCTGCAACATTCCTGGCAGGGAATGAAAAGAATACAGGACCGGTGATTTTCGCATTCATGTTCTGCCCGGCCACCTGCCGGATCATCAAGGCCAGGGGCGCGGCCCAGGAAGAATTTGCCCGCTGTAAAAAAGAATTAAGCTGCAGTAAGACCTGAGCGTCCAGCTTCGCAACAGCAGACACTAGGCTGCGATACAGTTCCACGGTAGCCAGAACATCGGACAACGATCTGTGTTCGTTCTGGTTTTCAATGCCCAGGAAACGGCAAAGAACTCCCAACCGGTAACCAGGCGAGTCAGGCAGGAGGATACGAGACAGTTCCAGCGTATCATAAACAGGATTTTTTAACGGGCCGGCCGCTGCCTCTAAAAAACTTTTGTCGAAAGCAACATTATGCCCCACCAAAGGATAGTCATGAAGAAAGGCCAGGGCCGGGGGCAGTACTTCCGGCAATCCCGGGCTGGTTTTTAACTGACTGTCATCCAACCCCGTAAGACGGCGAATGTTTACGGGTAATTTTTGCTCCGGACGCACAAGACTATGAAAACTGGCGGTAATTTCTCTATTCTCTACCCGTACCATGCCTATTTCGATAATCTCGTGCTGCTGAGGAGAAAGCCCCGTTGTCTCCAAATCACAAACTACAAATGAATCCAACATTCTTTAGCACCCCTGGATAGCCTCCGGCTTTATTGTGGTAAATACTTTTCTACAAATCAAAAAGCAAATCCTGCTTTTATTCTACTCAACATGTTCCGCCGGCACAAGCGCTGCTCCAGGCGCTTGCCCGGAAACATCGCGTTTATCTAATAACAAACCAAATAAACTTTGTGCCTTTGGTGCTCTGTGCCTTTGAACCTGAGTAGTTTAGTATTATTTATGTTTTTATAAAGCAAGTATGCTTTATTTCCTGGAGCAAAAGAACGCTCACCGGCATAATCTTATAATAAGACTTAACTACAGGAGGCGATAATAATAATAATAATGCCAACCTCTTTGCTCGACCCGGAGAATTTCCCTGAACCAATCCGCAATCTGTTACAGAATTTTGATCCGGCAGCGTTGGGACAACTGGCGGCCTTAATTGATCCGGATACCTTGACGGGGTTTTTAAACAATACGCTGGGCACCTTGCGCCAGTCACTGAAACCAGAAGACGCAGAAGCATTTGACCAGATACTGGCTTCACTGATAAGGACGATGAAAAAACAAAGCAGGTAGCCCGGGCGATCACATCTCCTGAAAACGTGCGTTATTACAGTTCGTTTTCAGGAGACTTTTATTCTCCAAAAGTAACGCAGCACAAGCAGCAACAATTGACAAAAAGAACATTGTACCGTATTATATTTGCTATGAGGGGGTAGAAAGGATGGCTACACAAGAAGCAACAATCCTTAAAGTAGAAGGAATGTCCTGCAACCATTGTAAAATGTCAGTAGAAAAAGCTCTCCAGGCCGTAGCAGGAGTAAAAGAAGCGGCGGTTAACCTACCCGGCAAATCGGTTAAGGTAATCCATGATCCTGGGGTGGTGTCCCGGGACAAGCTGGTAGCAACCATTACCGGCGCCGGCTACACGGTAATCTGATTCTAAATTACATCCGGCTTACGCCAAGTAATAAATTGAAAATATACTCCGCGGCCAGGACGTCCTCTACCGAGTTCCCACTGGCAGCAATTACAGCAATATCTGCCTTTAACTGCCGGGCAGTTTTAAGCGCCCGCTCTACAGCAGCCATGGCCGGAGCTGAACCCTTCTTTTTAGCGGTACGGGCAACTGTGCCCGTCAATACTGCCGGCGCGCCAGCAGTCATTGCTGCATCGAAAGCCACCCCGCCGCTGCCCGTAGCCGCCACTACCACCCGTCCCTTAACGTCAGCCAGCTTTACCGTTTCCGCACCCATGTTCGGCAATACCAATTCTACCGCTGCACCGCTGTCCTTGATCCCCTTTAAAACCTTTTGTATGCCGGACAACCTTTCTTCAGCGGAACCAACCCGCGGTTCGGCAACCAGAACTACACCAGCGCCAGCAGAACAGGCAAATTCACCCGCCTGCTTTCCAACCTGTACAGGATTAACCGGCACTGGCACGGAGGCAGCGTCCGGAGCAGCGCCATAAACGGCCAGCACTCCCTCGTCAAACATCGCTTCTAAAGTAGTGGACATATCAATTACATCCACAACAACAACCACCTGTCCCAGACGGGCGGCACGGGTTGCCCCGCTGGCATCGGTGGCCATTGTCACGAGCGGCGCCATAACTTCTCCTCCCTCGAAAATAGATTTTGCCTGCCGTTTGTTTGCCGTCGCTTATCACTTGCCGCCAGCACCATTAATTAGAGACACAGCATAGATACCTGCCGCCCCGGCTGCCAAAAAGAACTCCGGATCCTGTTCCGGGCCGCGTCCCATGGTGGTTACCGACAGACCATATTCCTTCAAGGCTTCCAACGTCACGAAGGCATCCACAGAGATTACCTGATGTTTTAAAGCCACTCCGCTTTCAACCAGTTGCCTGCGTACATATGCTTCACGCCCCGGTTCCATTTGCGGCAGCGGTACCACACACGGCGCCATTGCTACCCGGCCCAGGGCGGTGCGCGTGTGATGGCTTACACCCCGGTGCCGTTCCCTCGGGTCGGCAAAACTCAAGCGGGGAATAGCCACCGGCCGGCCGCCTAGAACATTGACGGCGTTAACCAATTCTCCCTGTTCCAGCCCGGTATGTCCGAACTCAGATGCCGTGCGGGCGATACCCGGTCCCATAGTAACAATAACTATATCCGCCCCTGCCACTCCCCGCGCCGCCAAAAGGCCACTATACACCGTAACAGCTTCAAAATCACCGCCAAAGGCATGGCCGCAGGTAACAGTTGCAACCAGTAGCCCTTTTTCTTTTAATCCGGCTACCAAACCGCTTAAAGCCAGGGGCAGCGCCCCCCCGTCGGTCATCACATATACAACGCGGGCCCTGCCGCCGGTAAGCCTGGCAATCACTGCCGCCGCCGGACCCAGCATACTGTGCAAAGAGCCAATTATTACCGGCATTTCCTCCAGCGAGTTGGTCGTCCGGAAAAGATGATTTTGAGGATGTTCTTCTTCTTCTACTGCCAGCACTTTAACCTGGGCAGGTGTGTAACGTACTTTCATTATATGCCCTGCTTCTGAAACGTCCTTCCGGCAACTGGCCAGCCTGGCCATAACAAAATGGGTACCACCAGTACCCAACTGTTTATATACTCCAGTCGTATTTAATACTACTTCGTCCCCCGGTTGCGCCGGCCCGGTTAATTTATCATAGTTTATAGTTCGCTCAAGCCTGCCTTCTACTTCCACCAGCAACTCGCAAATCCCGGACCTGGCAGCCACCATACTTTTTACCCGGCCTGTACGAATACGAATCATAAACTAACCCCGCCCCAATCGATCCAGATAATCCAGCACCCGGTTGCCGGCAATAATCCTGGTCAGCGAATACTTCTCCGTAAGAAGATGAAAAAGAATCAATAAAAGCAAATAGATCAGCAGAAAAAGCTCATTCATTATCCAGACCGCACTAATCCCCAGTACCGCTCCCAGAGGATTAGAACCTGCATCTCCCATCATTGCCCGCGCCTTTAAGTCGGTTTTTGAATACATAACCAAGCTGCCAAGCAGAGCTATCAAAAAAAGCAATTCTCCCCGGCTCCAACCTAACACAAGGAAAACCAAAGCAAGCAGGATAAAACCTTTCTCAGCCCTGCCGGGCCGGAGATCTAAAAGGTTAATAGCATTAGCCGAAAGAGTGATTACCAGGGCATTCAGTGGAATCCACTGCCAGGAACCAATCATGGCAGACACAAGAATGGCAATCACCAATCCTGCCAAGGCCTTCAATGCTCCGGTGGTAAGCCGGCCGCTGCAAAGTGCCCTTAAATGCCCGGCCAGGCCACCGGTATCCCGCGAACCCCAGACATCGTCAATCAAGCCCAGGCAGGTAAAAGCAGCTACCGTGGACAAAAAGACCAGAGCATTTGTCCGGTCATCAAAAAACAACACATAAATACCTGCAATCACAGGGCTGACCAAAAAGAAGATCAGCCCTGCAGCGGCAGGAATCGCGTTACCCCGGTAGTTAGGCCGGAGGAATCCGGCCCCCTCTATTAACCTTAATAAACTTGGTAAGAGCAGGCAGGTAATCAGCGCACCTGCTAAAAACGACAATCCATACACCCACGTAAAATTCAAACAACTGATGCCACCTTTGATGCTATTGCTAAATCCTTGCCTGCATCAATGTTAAAGAGCGACTTATACGAAGGGCATTGATGCAGGTAAGGAAAAGTTGAAGCAAAAGCCGGCCGGCCATTGATCGCTTTAGCAGCATTGCTACCGCCCGGCCCTGGCCAGCACACGCGCCACGTGCCAAAACTGTTTCCCACGGTGCAAAAACCCCTCCAGGTCACGCCCGGTTTCTTTATGACGCATGTTTACAGGCACCTCCACCACCCGAAAGCCATTACGAAACGCGGCAATAGTCAGACCTATTTCTACGCCAAATCCTCCAGCAAATGGAGTTATTTTTTCCAGCACCTGCCTGGTCATGGCACGCTGGCCGGACAGGGGAGATTCCATCACCAGCCCCGTGTACCACTTGATACCTTTCCTGGCCAGTTGCTTCACCAGGCCAAAACCAGCTTTACGGCTGCTTCTGGGAAAACGGGCGATGGTCATATCGGCTTCATCGTTCAGAACAGGCAATACCAGACACCTGGCCTCAACAGCGCTGGCACCGAGATCGGCATCCAAAAGAACTACCACCCAGGCAGCAAGTTCTTTAATTCCATGGTTTAATGCCTCCCCTTTACCTGCGTTGCCGGCCAGAGACAGCACCCGCGCGCCAGCCAGGCGGGCTTTTACCGCCGTAGCATCCGTAGAACCGTCGTCTACCACCAGCACTCCGTTAATTTCCGGCAGCGACAAAACGGCCTGTACCGTTTCGTAAATATAATCCTCTTCATTATAAGCCGGGATCAACGCCTCAACTTCTTTACCTGAGGACATTTTTAACCTCTTTCGCATCATCCAGGGCCGGAAGCAGTTTCTGGGCAGTAGGTTTAATCCCATAATGCCCGGACTTACCAGCCATCGCCAGCACCAATGCCACCTGACCGGGAACACTATCAATATTATCCACAGTGCTGATCCTTCTTTTCTGATATTCCTTCATATAAGAATAGGGAATGTCCATCTCTTCCACACCGTAAACCGGGATTTTGCCGGCCAAAAAATAATCGATTACCGGAAGATCTACTGCCCCGGTTTTAATCATTTCGCGCTCCTGGCTGCCACCAATAATAACCACCCCACTTAAAGGTTTACCGTATTCACCTGAAATTTTAACCACGCCAGCTTCCACCAGGGAATCCAACACCGGCCGGTTATCATTCACCAGTATCCCGCGGGCAACCTCACTGGCCAGGCGGGTAGCCAACTGGCCATCACCAACATCCTTCCAGCTCAATCGTGCTTTTAGCGCTTCCATGTTTACCGACTGATCAAAACTTCCCATGATAGTAGTAACGGATAATACCTTCACTCCCGCCATCTGCAGGACAGCAATCAAATCATCGGAAAAGCTATAACTATTGGTTTCCACTAAAGCTATCTGGTATCCTTCCAGGCGGCCTTTTACAAGCAGTGGAAGGATCTGTTTTTCAAATTCTTCCTGCGCCTTATAATTAACCTGCAGGGAAGACACCTGGGCCTCTACAGCCTCATTTTTCTGGCGCAACTGTTCCAGTTGAATTTCAAGCTTGTCGGTCATTTGTTTTTGCCGGTCAACAAGAACATCGCTTTTAAGCATAATTCCCCCTACCAGAATCCCCAGCCCCAAAGCCAGAAAAACTGCCACCAGGGATGCAATATGATAACGAAAATCAATAATCACAATACCACCGCCTAAATCCCGAGGATTAGTTTAAATTGCAAATATACCAGACGCAACAATTCCCTCGTGACAGGTGATACAAACATGATCACCCCCACCGGCAGTAAAGCGGCAAGAAATATTTGAGCCAGGTGACGTGCCTTTAACCGGTCACGGTAAAGCTTACTTACCCCCTTGGCATCAACAAGAACAGAACCGATCTTCATTCTGACCAAAAATGTACTTGCCATCCCTTGCCGCCCTTTTTCCAAAAACTCTTCCACACTCGAATGTGTACCCACCGCCACAATGAGCTCGGCGCCCTGATCATAGGCCAAAAGCATGGCTATATCCTCGCTGGTGCCTGGAACTGCAAACGTTTTGGCCTGTAAATCCAGACGCAAAACCCTCTCCAGACCAGGCGCCCGTCCATCAGGATAGGCATGAACAACCAATTCAGCCCCACATAAAAGCGCCTCGTTGCTTACACTATCCATGTCCCCGACAATAAAATCCGGCCGGTAACCAGATTCCAAGAGGGCGTCGGCGCCACCATCGACTCCCACCAGAACTGGCTTTACCTCCCGGATGTATGATCTCACCGCATTCAAATCTTCTTTATAATTCTGGCCACGCACCACCACCAGCGCATGTTTTCCCCGAAAAACAGTATCAATTGCCGGAACAATATATTCGCCCGCAACCAGGCCGATTTCGTTTCGCGCGTGCTCTATAGTGTTTTCTATAAACTTGGACAAAACCTGACTCATGTTGGCAGCAGCCAGGTCCATTTTCTCTTTTATGCTTTCCGCGTCCAAAAGCTTGACGCAAACTACCAGGCGGTCTTGGCAAAATACCTGCCCGTCAATTATTTCTACAATCCGGCCCTCCTCAACCAGTTCCATAACCTTTTCACCTGCCTCGTCCAATAAAAGCACACCTGACTGAACAAGAAAGAGGGGACCGGTATTAGGATAATAGCCGGTTATTGACGAAACAGCATTAATTACCGCCTTGGGCCGGGCGGCAACTAAAGACTGGGCAGCCAGGTTATCCAGATCACTATGACTGATTATGGCA
The DNA here is from genome assembly GCA_003457075.1 of Desulfotomaculum sp. Classification (GTDB taxonomy): domain Bacteria; phylum Bacillota; class Desulfotomaculia; order Desulfotomaculales; family Nap2-2B; genus UBA4053. The sequence goes on from DMIY01000080.1 coordinate 13,754, forward strand.
ATCTCACCAGGCAACAGACGTTTTACCAGATCCTTCGTCCGCCGGTCAACCCTGGCCACACCCTTGACGTACATATCACCACCACCATGGTCATATTTTATATATTTTGTGGAACATCGTCAAGAAAAGTTCTAAAACAAAACCTGACACAAGCGGTCAGGTTACTTGCCAGACAACGTCGAAAAAATACCTTAATTCATTAAATGAAGCCTCTATGCATCTACTCAAAACTAACTTACCTTTGATTCAATCCTCAGCTTATCAGCAACCATTGCAATAAATTCTGAATTAGTCGGTTTACCCCTTTCTAAATTAATAGTATATCCAAAATATTTTGTCATCATTTCGACATTTCCACGATCCCAGGCCAGTTCTATGGCATGACGGATTGCTCTCTCCACGCGGCTGGGGGTTGTCTGGTACTTTTGGGCTATCAACGGGTACAGTTCTTTAGTTACTGCTCCCAGCAGATTAATCTCACTGATCACCATTAAAATAGCATCGCGCAAATAATGATACCCTTTTATGTGTGCAGGCACACCCATTTCATGAATAATATTTGTTACTGCCATATCCAAATTTCTTGGCTTAGCGGAAGATATATACTGGGGAACATTAAGCCCATCCGACAGTTGACGAATGCGAGTAGTCAGAACCGAAAAATCAAAAGGCTTAAGAATATAATAATCAGCACCCAATTCCATTGCCCGCTGGGTAAACGCCTCCTGGCCAAAAGCAGTTAAGATAATTACCTTTGGTCTTGTATTACCAAAACCAACAGCCAACTTCTCCAGCACACCAATTCCGTCCAAATGCGGCATGATAATATCCAGGACAACAACATCCGGGCTATGCTCTTCAATCTGATGCAGGGTCTCCAGCCCATTATAAGCAGTTCCGGTAAGAATGAAGTCCTCTTGTTGAGTCAGGTAACCCTTTAATAATTCACAAAACTCCCTGTTATCATCAGCAACCAATACTTTCACCTTTTTCCTGTCCATTCTTGATTTATTGCCTCCTCATTTTATTTTTTCTCCCCCAGGCATTTATATCCATTTCCTAAGAGTGATTCGACGGGCAATAAAAAAAACCTTCTTTGTGGTAAAATGTACCATTTTATTACTGTATCTACTATTCTTGGATATGGCAATGGACATAAAACTACAAAAAAAGAAAGTCATGCCACTTCGTTTTCCCAGTTCCCAAGGGCAAAGAAGCCGGCCTCGCGAAGCATCCACTCAGCCGGCACACCAAAACCCCGTGTAGGATCATTAATGAAAACATGGGTAACTGCGCCGACAAATTTCCCCTCTTGAACAATGGGACTGCCACTCATTCCCTGAACGATCCCGCCCGTCCTGCGAATTAATTTTTGATCGGTAACACGGATCACCAGTCCTTTCCCATCTGATCTGAAATAGGGGATGACCTTTTCAATTTCAATAGTAAAACGTTCTATATTCTCACCTTTGAGCACAGTAAGAATTTCTGCCGGACCTTCCCTGATTTCATATGTCATGGCTGCAGACACAGGGCCCGTGTAAAAAAAACTCCCGGGTGGATTTTTTAGTTGGCCAAAGATGCCGAAGGGAGTGTTTTTTTTAATGTTCCCCAGTAATCCGGGGTTTCCCTGGTACAACCCCACCTTTTCCCCGGGCTTGCCTTTTCGCCCGGGATAAATATTCTGCACCACGGCATTTGTTATCTGACCATCAGTCAAGTCAATTTTCCTGGTTGTACCTGCGTTTGTAACCATATGTCCGAGGGCCCCATAACACCGCGTTTTCGGATCATAGAAAGTCAAGGTACCCATTCCTGCAGTACTATCTCTGATAAATAAACCTATCCGGTACCTGCCTGTTTCCCTGCAAAACACAGGATATAAGGACACATTAAACAAACGCTTCCCACGCCTGACTTCTAGGACTACAGGAAATCCTCTTCGTCCAATGCGGTCAATGTCACCTTGCAATTGTTTATCGCTTTGAACCGGCTGTCCGTTTATCTTAAGAATCAAATCGCCGGGTGCAAGACCAGCATTTGCTGCCGGATCATGCTTGCGGCCCGCGGCATCCTGTACCGTCGTATGGCTGATCACTACCACGCCCTCGGCATGAAGGAATACGCCAATCGAATGTCCCCCTACCATCACCCGGACAGGCTCAACAACATTAACCACTGCCTGTCGAAAGGGAATAAGGCCAAATAATTTTATCTGCATCTGCAACTGCCCCGGCGCGTAAGCAGCAGGAACACCCTTCGACAGAACAAAATCTTTTTTAGCTTCCCCTCCGTAAAGCCGCATGGTAAAATTTCGGTAGAATCCATGATAGGCCAGTTGAGGCAATAAAGGATCGCCCACCTTGATGTTTTGTTTCACCGGAAGAGTAACAAGATCTTTTACCAGAGCGATTAAAACAAAAAAGAGTATGAATAACCACAAAATCTTTTGCACATTTCTCTTCAGGCTACATCCCTCCTTCAACATTCACCCGTTTGATTACATTAAATTCAACAATGAAAATCAGAGATATGCAAGTTCAGGGCTAAATACAGCGTGCATTTTTAAAGTAACCTGAGCGGACAGTTAATATTCTGCCTAAATGTACCGTAGTTTGCCAATATGCCGTTTTATAAGCACTAAATTAAAATTGTTATCTTTTGCAAAAAAAATGCTCCTGTAAAAACATTGTTTTTACAGGAGCATTTTGCCAAAATAGAAAAACATCTTAATCTGGAAGGTGGAAAAAAGAAAATTCCTGTGGGATGCTCTTATACCAACTCCAGCCCGATATCCAATGCCCGCGCTGACTGTGTAAGAGAACCAATGGAAATGAAATCGACGCCGGTTTGAGCCACGGTTACAATGTTCTGTTCATTAATACCTCCGGAGGCTTCCAGCAAAGCCCGCCCGGCCACCATTTCCACCGCCCGGCGCATGATTTCGACAGGCATGTTATCCAGCATGATAATATCCACCCCCGCCAGAAGAGCTTCCTCTACCCCGGCCAGATCTTCCACCTCCACCTCAATCTTCATAACAAAAGGTACAGCCGCCCGTACAAGCTGAACTGCCCGGCATGTACTACCTGCCACCTGAAGATGATTATCCTTTATCAATACCGCATCGTATAAGCTAAAACGATGGTTATTCCCTCCTCCTGCCCGCACAGCATACTTTTCTAAAGCCCGTAAGCCAGGAGTAGTTTTACGGGTATCCACAATTTTTGCCTTGTGTTTTTCCACCATCTGCACCAGGAAAGCGGTATATGTCGCAATCCCCGAAAGATGCTGCATAAAGTTTAAGGCAACCCGCTCGCCGGTTAAAACAGCCCGGCCGTCTCCGTCTACGCTGGCCAGTAATTGGCCGCGCTCGATCCGTTCTCCATCCCGAACCCGGGGATAAAAACGAATATCCGGGTTCAGGCGACAAAAAACTGCCTGCGCCACCGGCAGACCGGCCATCACACCTGCTTCTCCCGGACGTATAAAGGCAGTGACAACATGATCAGGAGGAACAATGCTGTTGGTGGTAATGTCACCTGCACCAATATCTTCTTGCAGGGCACGGTCAATAAGTTCTTCTAATGCTATATTACAAAACATGTCTGCATATCCTCCGGATATTAGCTTAACTTACTACCCAATTTAAGCAAAAAAATGTTGGTTACCAACAAAATCAGCCCCGCTTAAAGATAACATGCCTGCGCCATCTTTCACTGGGAGCCGGAAAATCCAGCCTGTAGTGACATCCCCGGCTTTCTGTACGTATGATGGCAGCTTCAGTAATCAACTCAGCTACACAGAGCATGTTGCGCACCTCCATCTCTTCCCAGTTACCTGCCTGGCGCCCGGCAAGAACGCCCAGGCCTGCAAAGAAAACCAGTGCCTCGTTAAGACCTTCAAAACTACGTACCGGCCCGGCATACCTGTCCATAGTCGACTGTAAAGAAGTACGCAACTGCTCATAATCAACATCTTCAGACTCGGCCAGTTGAGTACAGGAAAAATCCTGCCCGGACAGCCTGTAGCCGGCCAGATAACGGCGCGTCTGTTCAACAATCCGGTGGCCAAAAACAAGACCGTCCAGCAAAGAGTTACTGGCCAGACGGTTGGCCCCATGC
>DMIY01000123.1 GCA_003457075.1 Desulfotomaculum sp.
AAATTAGGGAGGAAAGTAAAAATGGATTTTTCCTTACCCGAAGAACTGGTAATGTTGAAGAAAATGGTACGTAAGTTTACCGAGAATGAAATAATGCCGCTGGAAAACACGGTTATTGAAAGGGAAGCAGCCCGGGGAATGGGTGACATGCGCTCTATTCCACCAGAAGAAGAAGAAAGAATTCTGGCCAAGGCAAAAGAATTAGGCTTGTGGGGCATAGACGTTCCGGAAGAATACGGTGGGTCAGATTTAGGAATGCTGGCTAAAAACATTGTGGAAGAAGAAATGAATAGATCGATAGTCTGGATTATGCTGCCGCCGGATTCTCCGAATCTTAATTTACTTTTAACCTGCTGCAAAAAGGAGCAATATGATGATTACCTGCTGCCTTACGCCAGGGGAGAAAAAATATCCGCGCTGGCGCTTACCGAGGCTAATGCAGGTAGCGATGCGGCCGGTATTCAATTGCGTGCGGAGCGGCGCGGGGACAAATGGGTGTTAAATGGTACAAAGACGTGGATTAGTTTTGGTCCCAAGGCAGATTTTTTTATTGTGATAGCTGTGACCGATAAAGAAAAAAGACAAAGGGGGGGATTTACTTCCTTTTTAGTTGATCGGGATACTCCCGGTTTTAAGATCATGCGCAATATTCCGGTTATCGGCGATATGCTAGTTTATGAACTTGTTCTTGAAGATGTGATCCTGGATGACAATAAAGTGCTGGGGGAAGTTGGGCAGGCCTTTGTACCCCTGCAAAACCGGTTGGGGGTGCGCCGGGTTGAATTGGCTGCCAAGTGTTGCGGGCTTGCAGACAGGCTTATTGAGTTGATGATTACGCAGGCTAATGTGCGTAATACTTTTGGACAGCCGCTAGCGGAGCGTCAGTTTGTGCAGGGATGGATTGCCGATTCCACGGCGGAATTACATGCCACACGTTTAATGGTTTATCATGCCAGTTGGAAGTTTGACAATGGGGAAAGGGATCTCCGCGTAGAAGGAGCAATGACCAAGGTTTTTGGCACGGAGATGCTTACCCGGGTTGCCGATCGCGCCATTCAGGCACACGGGGCGCTTGGCTTGAGTAAGGAAATGATAATTGAGTACGTTGCCAGGATGGTGCGCATCTGGCGTATTTTAGAAGGCCCGTCTGAAATTCACCGCTGGTTGACGGCCAGGCAGATTTTAAGAAGTGGAAAGCCGTATCAGACAATAATTATGTAAAAAATTAAAAATCTAAAATAAGGAGGATATGTTAAATGGGTGAGTTCTTGATTTTTGAAAAGGAAGGTCATGTAGCGTATATTACTATGAATAATCCTGATGCGTTGAATGCCCTACCGCCGGAATCATGGGAGGAGTTGGGAGAACTCTGGAAAAAGATTAAAAAGGACGATGATATTTGGGTTTCTGTGGTCACCGGCATAGGCGACCGGGCGTTTTGTACCGGTACGGACTTAAAAAAGACAGCGAAAATGGCAGAAGAAAGCTTTGTTTCCACATATTTTGATTATGAAGGTTTTCTGTCGCCAATGAAAATGTGGAAGCCGATTATAGCGGCTGTTAATGGTTATGCGCTGGGTGGTGGATTGGAAATGGCCCTGACATGCGATCTTAGAATTGCCTCTTCGAAGGCTTCCTTTGGTTTAACGGAAGTCAGGGTGGGTAGCCTGGCCGGGCTGGGTGGGATTCAGCGTCTGATTAGATCTATTCCCAGGGCGGTGGCGATGAAAATGTTATTAACTGGCGAACGTATTAATGCCCAGGATGCGCTTCGTGTTGGACTGATAAGTGACGTAGTAGAACCCCAGGATTTAATGGAAACTGCCAAAAAGATTGCCAATACGATTGCCGGCAATGCTCCTTTGTCTGTCCGCGCGGCAAAACAGGCGGCGGTTATTGGCACAGACCTGCCGGTAGAACAGGGAATACAGTTGGATTATATGCTTTGGGGTATCTTGCGTGATACGGAGGACCGCCTTGAAGGCCGCAAGGCTTTTGCTGAAAAGAGACCTCCACAGTATAAAGGAAAGTAAAAATATAAACTACTAAAAGCGCCACTTAAAGTGGCGCTTTTAGTAGTTTCCAGAAGTATAAATAACCCCTTGTGACTCTGTCGAAAACCCCTTTTTTTTAGCAACAGTATAGGCAAGTGATTAGTTGTCTGTTTCTCCTGTTACATTAGTGTACCTGCTATAACCACCCTTTGTATTTCGTTGGTGCCCTCATAAATTTGGGTAAGTTTGGCATCCCGCATCATGCGCTCTACCGGAAATTCTTTGACATAGCCATATCCTCCCAGGATCTGTACTGCTTCAGTAGTAACCCACATAGCCACATCTGAGCAAAAACATTTAGCCATCGAGGAAAGCCTTATTGGTTCTGGCGCCAGACGGGACATGTCTTTTGGTAATTCTTGCAGAACGGCGCAAGCTTTATAAAGAAGTTGCCTGGCTGCTTCTACCTGGATGCACATATCGGCCAGTTTAAAAGAAATGCCTTGAAAATTAATTATTGGCTGGCCAAATGCTATTCTTTCCCGGGCGTAGGCGGTGGCATATTCATAGGCTCCGGCAGCTATGCCTAAGGCTTGGACTCCTATGCCGAGGCGTGAAAAGTCAAGTGTTTTCATCATGATGGAAAAGCCCATTCCTTCTTCACCAAGCAAGTTTTCTGCCGGTACACGGCAATCTTCAAAAACAAGCTCTACCGTTTCTGACCATCTCATCCCCATTTTATCTTCCTTTTTACCCACCGTAAAACCAGGTGTTCCTTTTTCTATCACAAAAACAGATGCACCCCGGTGGCCTCCCTTTTCGGGATTGGTAATTGTATATACAGTCAATATTTCAGCCACGCCGCCATTGGTAATAAAAATTTTGGTTCCATTTAGTGTATAAAAGCCGCCATTTCTAACTGCCCGGCATTTAAAGCCGGCAACATCAGAACCTCCAATGGCCTCTGTGAGGGCAAAAGATGCTAAAGATTCACCCGAAGCAAGTTTAGGCAGATATTTTCTTTTTTGTTCCTCGTTACCTGCCAGCATAATAGGCAAAGTACCCAGTTCCTGATCGGCAATTAAAAGACCAGCAGAAGCATCTACCTTAGAAAGTTCTTCTACAGCAATAGCTAAGGATAACACTCCGGCTTCACTTCCACCATATTCGGCAGGAAAATCAAGACCATACAAATCGTTTTCCTGCATAAGATTAACCATTTCCCAGTCAAATTCGCCTGCATGGTCTCTTTTGTCGGCCTCTGGTGCTACCTTTTCTCTGGCTATTCTTCTAACAGTCTCTCTTAATAATTCCTGTTCTTCAGTTAAAGCATACTGCATGTCTTAACCTCCCGATTAAGTGTAGAATAATAATGATAGATAAGGATACTCCAATGGCATTATCCGCTTGGGCTCCTTTCCTCCCATTTCACACCGTGCGTGAATCTTTTAGCTCACCCGGCGTTCCATGCGCATTCGGGTATTTCACCTCTGCCTGTGCGTCGCACGCAGACNNGTGTAGGAACAATGCGCACCATTCCCGAAAACTCTTACGAGCCTCCACTAAAGCTTTTTAACCCTGTTTTTAAGTTTCACCTCCAATTAAAATTAAATATTTTATTCTCTCTTCTATACTTCATCTCCTTCTTTCTTTGCATGAATAGTTTAAGCTTTCATCTCACCGGAAAATTTTTCACGGTAAAAAAGGCTTTGGAAAACATCAAAGAAAAGACTAGGGTCTGGAATAACATGGAAATAAAAAGGGCAAAGTCAATCATGTAATGGCCGAACGTAAGGTCATTGGCCGCCAGCACTATGGCTATGGTGTCCGGGAAGAAAAGCAACACCCCCTCCCTTTTTCATATTTTGGTGGAACTTTTCGAACGCCTTGTTCGTCTATCCTTAGTAGAAAGAATAATAAAAGGAAAGGGTGTTGCTAGATGAAAAAATTTCAATTGCCGCTGGTTATGTTTTTGGCGCTGGCCTTCATAACATCTGTAATCTTAATTAATGCCGCCGCATATCCCAAAAAATCAGATGCCGGCGAGGTAAAAAAGTTTTCGTCTTACGGGGAGTTAAAAAGCTACGTGGAGAGAAACACGAAACTCCTGGCCAGATTTGGCGGAATGTTTCTTTATAGCGGTGATGCTATTCGAGCAAGTGGGATGTCGGAAAGAGTGTTTTCACAGGAGGCTGCTCCTTCATCCGCACCGCAAACCAAAGCAAGAGAGAATGGGAATTTTGCGGCCGATGCCCCGGCAGATTTTTCAACCACCAACATTCAGGTGGCAGGCGTTGATGAGGCGGATCTGGTAAAAAGCGATGGTTCTTATCTGTATGTGGTTTCCGGTAAGGAAGTGGTTATTTTAAAGGCTTATCCTGCTAAAGAGGCCAAAATTTTATCGAAGATTAGCTTTGCCGGGAGTCCAAACGAAGTATTCATCAATAAGAACAGGCTTGTGGTTTTTGAGAACCAGTGGTCTGAACCGAGTGTGGCAATTAAAGTTTACGATATAACAAACAGGGCAAAGCCGGTTTTAAAAAGAGATGTTGCCTTTCGCGGCGCCTACGTCAACTCCAGGATGATTGACGACTGCGTTTATGTGATAGCAAATGTGCCGGTGAACGATTACAAGCCTGATGGTTCCGGGGAGGAAAAAATAAAACTGCCGGAAATTACCGCCAACGGCAGGACCAGGATAATTCCGGCCGGAGAAATCCATTACTTTGATTACCCCGATTATTCGTATCAATATACGCTGGTGATCTCGTTCAACACACAGAATGACAGCCGGGAAATAAGCAGCAAAACCTTTTTGACGGGGACGGCGCAGAATATCTATGCTTCTCAAAGCAATATTTATCTAACAGGTCCCAAGGCGCCGAATGTAGCGCTGTATACGCAAAGATTGAGCGACGGCCTGGCCAAAATGCTGCCTGCCGGTGTGGCCGGCAAGATCAAGGGACTCTCCAGACTTGACCCGGCTGATCAAGCGCCGGAGTTGGAAAAGATTGTTAATGAGTATTTTAATGGCTTAAGCGATGAGCAAACGATGGTCTGGGAAGAAAAGATCGCGAAACTGACCGGGAAGGTACAGGAAGAGATACGCCAGGAGGCCGGGAAAACAGTCGTGCATAAACTGGCAATAGCCAATGGCAGTGTTGAATACCAGTGTGCCGGTGAAGTTCCCGGCCACGTCTTAAACCAGTTTTCCATGGACGAACACAAGGGATTTTTCAGGGTGGCGACCACCACCGAAAGGTTTGTTTTTGGCCAGGGAGTATCCAGCCGCAATAACCTATATATTCTGGATCAAAACATGCAGATTGCCGGCAGTCTGCAAGGGTTAGCCCCTGCCGAGAGAATCTATTCGGCCAGGTTTATGGGTGACAGGGCTTACCTGGTTACCTTCCGACAGATCGATCCCCTGTTCGTGGTGGATTTAAAAGATCCATACCATCCAAAGGTTTTGGGAGAATTAAAGATTCCCGGCTACTCGGATTATCTGCATCCTTATGATGAAAATCATCTCATTGGAATAGGCAAAGAAGTATCGCTGGCGCCGCCGCCGGAACCGGTACCGTTGCCCGAGACAATACCGTTAAACATGGAGGGGAATAGGGAATCTGATTCTGTCCGGCCAGAAATTGTACCTCCACCTGTTCCGCGGGTGCAGGGTCTGAAAATAGCCTTTTTTGATGTCAGCAACCCCGCCAGGCCAAAAGAAATATCCAAGTACGTGGTAGATCAAGAAGGTTCTGATTCCCTGGCGCTTAGGGATCACAAGGCGTTTTTATTCAGCAAGACGAAAAGGTTGCTGGTTTTGCCCGTTTCCTACCCGCTACCGGTGAGAATTCAGGACGGGGCAAGAAGAATCCCTTATTACCAGGGATGGCAGGGAGCTTACGTGTTTGATGTTACTTTGGATAACGGAATCGCGTTAAGGGGAAAGGTAAGCCACCCGGACGATGAGATAGCGCCATTAAGACATGCCCCGGGTTATGGTGTAAAAAGATCGCTTTATATAGACAATGTGTTTTATACGGTTTCTGACAGCCTGGTGAAAATGAACGACCTGGAAAGCTTAAGGGAGATCAACCAGATTCGCTTATCCGGCAACTAACTTATTATGAAATAAAGGGCTGCAGGAATTTTGCAAGACGTGTCGAAGAAATATGAATTAGGGTTTGTTTAAACAATTTTCGGGAGGTACTAAACCATGCCAATATTTGAGTATGAATGTAATTCCTGTAGTAAAGTTTTTGAAGTGATCCAACTACCCGGCCATCCTGATAATGGACTTGAATGCCCTGCCTGTAATGGAAGGAGCCTAAGGAAACTTATTTCCGTTCCTTTTTTGCCCAGTTCGGTGGGCAGGCCGGCCAATGACGAGGAAGTTAAATTTAACGGCAATTCTGCGCTTGATGAGTCTGTACCCGGTTCTTCTAACAAAGAGGAGACTTAAAGAACAGCAAAACTGTGTTTTTTCTCTTGCAGGATCTTTACCCGGCCCCTTGCCCTGTGCAGGCGGGCCTTAGTTTTTCTTCTATAATGGACCCAGAAATTCAGAC
>DMIY01000017.1 GCA_003457075.1 Desulfotomaculum sp.
GCCACTATGTTAGTGGCAATCTGGTGGCCAGAAGAAAATTTGCCCTGTTGAAAAATTTGCTGGACTACATGGGCGTAGATGAAGGCCGGGTTAATTTCGCCTGGGTTTCTGCTTCCGAAGGGGGCCGGTTTGCCGAACTGATCGAAGAAGTTACCGGAAAGGTGAAAAAACTGGGGCCCAACAAGGGATTGATAGAAAAAAGCGAGGAGGGCTGTTGCGGATGCAAGTCGCCAGCTTAATCCAGGACGCGGCTAAAAGGCTTCTGGCAGAAGGGCAGGTAGAGCTGGTGTTAGGTTTTAGCGAAGGAAGTTTGCCTTTGCGAAGCACCCCTGGCTTTGTCCGCCGCCCAGAAGATGCGGTAAAGCTGATCTGGGATCATACATGTGAAAACAACCTGGCTGTTTACCTGCTTAAAAGAAAGTCAAAAACTGCTATAGTGGCCAAGGGCTGCGATACGCGTGCTATTGTTACGCTTATTCAGGAAAATCAAGTTGATCGCAACAATTTATATATCATTGGGGTGCCCTGTACTGGCATGATCGACCGGCGCAAGGTGGAAGCGCTTTTAGAAGGGCAGGAGTTGATGGCAGCCAGGGTGGATCATGACCAGTTGACGGTTGAAGGCAAGGATCTGGAGAAAACAGTTCCCCTGGCCGAAGTGCTCCATGATACGTGTAAAGCCTGCACTTGCCCCAATCCGGTAATTTATGACGAACTTGCCGGTGAACGGGTGCCGGAAAAGCCGGCCGGTGATTTTAACGGCATAGAGGCTTTTGAAGCCATGATGGCCGGGGAACGCAAGGCGTACCTGGCAGAAGAACTCAGCCGTTGCATTCGCTGTTACGCCTGCCGCCAGGCCTGCCCGTTGTGTTACTGCGAAGAATGTTTTGTGGACTGCAGCACCCCGCAGTGGATTGGAAAGGCTGCCCGGACGGAGGACAACCTGCTCTTTCAAGCCGTGCGGGTCTTTCATCTGGCCGGGCGGTGCGCCGACTGCGGCGCCTGCGAACGGGCCTGCCCGGTGGGGTTAAAGTTGTCCCTCTTAACCCGCAAGATGGTTAAGGAGGTAAAGGATTTGTTTGATTATGAGGCAGGTCTTGATCTGGAGCGCAAGCCTGTACTGACTACTTTTGCCGTCAACGACCCGCAGGCATTCTTGGTGAAGGAGTGAGGTGAAAAGGATGATAATTAAGAAAAGCGAACTGAGCAGTTTCCTGGATAAATTAACCGGTCAGTATCAGGTATTGGCGCCTGTAAAGAAAGGGCTGGAGTTTTATTTTCAGCCGATCAGTTCGGGGGTCCAGGCTGACCTGAGTTACAGTAATTCCGTAACGGCGCCCAAAGGGATCCTTTTCCCTCAATCAGAGACCCTTTTTAATTATGATGTGCAGGGTGAAACGGCGGACATGCAGGAGTGCCTTGATACCGGCAAAAAAGTTATTTTCGGCCTTCGCCCCTGTGATGCGAAAAGCCTTGTTCTGCTGGATAAGGTTTTTCATGGTGAGAAGTATCAGGACCCGTATTATCTGAGCAGAAGGGCGAATACAGTGCTGGTCGGACTTGGTTGCGGCGAGCCGCGCGGCACATGTTTTTGCGCTTCCCTGGACGGTGGCCCTTTCGGCACAGAGGGGCTTGACCTGCTGCTGGTAGACATTGGCGATAAGTATGTGGTCGAGGTAGTTAGCGAGAAAGGAGCCAGCTTTCTGACCGGCGCAAGTTTACCGCTGGCCGGTAAGGATGACCGGGCCGCGGCCGCGAAAGCCAAAGAAACGGCTTTCCAGGCCTGTACCATAAACCTTGAAGGATTAAAAGAAAAAATGGATGTCAATTATGACGATCCGGTATGGGGATTCCTGCACGAAAAGTGTCTTGGTTGCGGCGCCTGTACGTACAGTTGTCCCACCTGTCACTGCTTTGACATCCTGGACGAAGTGAAAGATTCTACCGGCTGCCGGGTGCGCAACTGGGATGCCTGCATGTTTCCGCTTTTTACGTTGCACGGGTCCGGGCATAACCCTCGGCCGACGGGAAAAGAGCGTTTCCGCCAGCGTTTCATGCATAAGTTCAAGTATTTCGTAGATAATTATGGGGCTTTTGCCTGCGTCGGCTGCGGGCGCTGTATCTTAAACTGCCCGGTAAATATTGATATCCGCCAGGTGTTAGCAGATATCAAGGCGGGAGGAGATGAAAAATGAACAATCCGTATCTGCCCATCCCGGTAAGGTTGACAAAAAATTTTATTGAAACTGAAGACAGGCTTATTCATACTTTTACCCTGCAGTTTTTAAAGGAGGAGGATGAAAATTCTTTCTCCTACATGCCGGGACAGTTTGTAGAGATCTGTGTGTTCGGCAAGGGAGAGGCCCCTTTTGGCATTGCTTCTTCTCCCACGGAAAGCGGTTTTTTAAAGTTTTCCGTGGCTAAAGTAGGGGTGGTCACCACGGCGTTGCACGCCATGCAGGAAGGTAGTATTTTAGGGGTGCGCGGACCCATGGGGAACGGCTCCGCGGTTGAGAAGCTAAAGGGTAAAAACCTGGTCATTATAGGCGGCGGCTTTGCTTTCACCACTTTACGTTCATTGATTACCTATATCCTGCATCCCGGCCACCGGGGAGATTTCGGCGAACTGACAGTAATTTATGGCGCCAGGAATCCTGGTTTGTTGCTTTACAAGGAAGAACTGGCCGAATGGGAGAAGCGTTCGGACATCAATTTGGTCTGTACCATCGATGTGCCTTGCGAGGGCTGGAATAAAAGAGTTGGTTTCGTTCCTACATGTACTAAAGAAGTGGCTCCGTGTTCAGACAACACTTACGCCATCGTCTGCGGGCCGCCGGTGATGATTAAATTTACCACACCCGTGCTGGAAGAACTGGGCTTTAGTCCCGGGCAGGTTTTCCTCTCCCTGGAAAATAAGATGAAATGCGGTATTGGCATGTGCGGCCGGTGCAACGTGGGAGGCAAGTACGTTTGCAAGGATGGGCCTGTCTTTACCAAAGAGGAACTGGACAGGCTACCGCCTGAGTATTAGAAAGTGCTGTAACTGTTCAGCATTTAATCGATGCAGAAAGAGGTTAGCTAAACCCTGGCCTCTAAAATCTATTTACGAAGGAGGGAGTTTAAGTGCAGGCAGTTCCTAAGTTAGATCCTAACTTCAGAAAAGAAGTAGAAGAAAAAGTTGGCTCGGCTGATTTTGAACGTTGCCTTTTTTGTGGGATGTGCACGGCAGGTTGTCCTTATACAGGTTTAAGGGAGGATCTTGATCCCCGCAAGTTCATGCGTCAGATAGCTCTGGGTATGCGGGAAGAAGTTTTGAAGTCCGATTATATATGGCTTTGTACCATTTGTGAGCGCTGTACCATCAACTGTCCGATGAATGTAAATATGGCTGAGGTTGCATATGCTATACGGGGCAAGTTTGGAATCATGCCACCGGGCGACATTATGTTCCAGTGCCGCGGTATCGGGGGTGCAAAAAGCCAAATGCGCGTCATGGCTGATTGGATCAAGAGCGAGCGAATTAAGGTAGATAAGTCGCGTAATGAAATTCCTGTAACCTACCATGATCCGTGCAACCTTGGGCGCAAGGAAGGAGTGACTGAAGAACCACGCTTTATTTTAAGCAGTGTGTGCACAGATTTCAGGGATATGCGGCCGTCCGGACGTTACAACTATTGCTGCGGGAGTAGCGGTGGAGCCTTGTATGCCGCTGAACATGAGGCCTTGAGAATAAGCATGGGCAAATTAAAAGCCGAACAGATAGAGGGAACGGGAGCCAAAATTGTTGCTACAGCCTGCCAGAATTGCGTTGAACAACTTGAAGAAATTGACAAGGCATATAACCTGGGCATTGAAGTAGTATATATCCACGACCTGGTTGATCGTGCTCTGATTACTTCTTAAAGGAGCGGGTTCAATGCAAAAATGAGCACTGGAGCAGTAATGGTAGTAGGCGGCGGCATATCAGGCATTCAGAGTTCACTGGACCTGGCGGAAGCGGGGTATTACGTCTACCTGGTGGAAAAGGCGCCGGCCATAGGCGGTACCATGCC
>DMIY01000067.1 GCA_003457075.1 Desulfotomaculum sp.
GCGTTACGAAACCAATGCCTTCTCCGCTCATAATATATTTGAAAACCTCCACCATCGTGCGCTGGTCAAACATTTCCGGACGTTGTTAAAGAACCTGGCGGATGCCGGTCACAACAAACAGGCCCGGCTGATAAAAATTATGTGCGACGGCTACGGCTTGAGCCAGGTCTTTGCCGACGGCACTTTCCTGCCGTGTTCAGCTTGGAGCTGGGCCAGTTACAGCTACAAGGGCGGAAAGGGCACTCCTACCCCGCTTTCCAGCCACGTCGAGGAAAAGTGGTTTAACCACGACCTTTTGGAGGAACTATATGCAGAACTGGGCTACGACCCAGGCGAGATCATGAAAATGATGTTCCAGCTCATCGGTGAGGGCCGGGCCAGCGAAAACCTACTAGAAATCCTTCCGGGAACAAAACCAAAAGACGTGACTGTAGTGGCGCAGGAGTTAAAGGATTACCCGCCAGCGAAGCCCCTGGTCAGGTACGCGGGCAATCCGGTGCTGAGTCCAATCAAAGAGCATCCGTGGGAAAGCAAATACGTTTTAAACACGGCGGCCTTCCGGATAAAAGACAGGGTCTATCTTCTCTATAGGGCGCACGGAGATGACGATGTGTCGCGGATTGGGCTGGCCGTGACGGACGGCTACAACGTGCTGGAGAGACTGCCGGAGCCTGTGTTCGTGCCGCAGGACATAACGGAAACAAAAGGTGTCGAAGACCCGCGGGTAGCCATAATCGACAATAAGATATATATGCTTTACACCGCCTATGACGGTGTCATCGCGCAAGTCGCGGTAGTCGCCATAGAGCTGGATGACCTGTTAAACAAAAGGTTTGACAAATGGGAAAGAAAAGGCCTCGTTTTCCAGGATATCTGGGATAAAGACGCTATATTGTTTCCAGATAAAATAAATGGAAAATATATCATCTACCACCGGATAGAACCCAGCATATGGATGTCGCACCTGAATAAGCTCGAGTTTCCGGCTCAAAAAGAAAAGCATTCCATTATCCTGGGACCACGTTCGGGACAGATGTGGGACTCCTTGAAGATAGGAGCGGGCTCCCAGCCCATCAAGACCAAATACGGCTGGCTACTTATTTACCACGGTGTCGACCGGAACAGGGTGTACCGCCTGGGCGTTATCCTGACCGACCTCGCCAATCCGGAGCGCCTGCTTTACCGTTCGCCAAATCCGGTCCTCTCTCCTGAAACCGAGTATGAGATCGGGAAGAAAGGGGAGAGCTGGGTGCCGAATGTTGTTTTTACCTGCGGTGCGGCTCCGGCTAGTGACAAGGAAGTGCTGGACTCTGGGGACGAGATCCTGGTTTATTACGGCGCTGCAGATACCCATATCTGTCTTGCTACCGGCCGGGTCGGCGATCTGATACCGGAGTCCGTCAGGCAAGAGGTGGAAGGAAATATAATGGACGCATAGGTTAAGACACAAGCGACTTTTATTTTTTGAAAACCCAGGCTTAGAAACTAAGAATCAGAGCAACTTTGCTTCTGAAAGCATCCTTTTAATGCTCTCCTTCTCAGCAACTGTGGCTTTCACTAAAGGCAGGCGGGGAATTCCTACCTGCCAACCCAAAAGGTTTAAAGCCGCTTTTACAGGAACAGGATTGGTAGTGATAAACAGACCTTTGAAAACAGGGAACAGTTCCTGGTGAATCTGGGTGGCCAGGGTAAAATTACCGGCCAAAAAGGCATTTACCATCTCTTTGAGGCGGGGCCCAACCACATGAGCAGCCACGCTTACTACTCCTTTTGCCCCCAATGCCATCATCGGCAGGGTCAGGGAATCATCACCGCTGTAGATGGCGAAATTATCCGGGAGCAACCGGCGCAACTCACTCACCTGATCCATGCTTCCTGCAGCTTCCTTTAAAGCTACAATGTTGTCAATCTCCGCCAACCGGGCCACTGTTTCCGGCGATACATTTACGCCCGTTCGTCCCGGGATATTATACAACATAACCGGTAAATTTATGCTCTTCGCTACAGCCTTATAATGTTGATAAAGTCCTTCCTGCGACGGTTTATTATAATACGGCGCAACCAGCAGCAAGCCGTCCACACCAACTCTTTCTGCTGCCCGGGTCAGGTTTACACTACCAGCCGTATCATAACTACCAGTACCAGCGATAACAGTGGCCTCACCGCCTACTTCTTCCACAATCACACGAAATAATTCAATTTTTTCTTCACTGGAAAGAGTTGGGGACTCACCGGTGGTCCCGGAAACTACCAGGCCATCAGACCCCGACTGAACCAGGTAGCGAGCAAGTTTTCCGGCCAGGTCAAAATTCACCGAAAAATCTTTCTCAAACGGTGTCACCATGGCAGTAAGCACCCGCCCGAAATCAGTAGCCAAAATTTTCACCTTCCCTAAAAAACTTTTTAGCTTTGCAAAAACCGGCGGTGCAGCGCCCGAACAGCCTTCTCCATATCTTCCCGCTTTACCAACACCCAAATAGTAGTATAAGAATCATTCGACTGGAGGATTTGAATATCCTCCTTCGTCAATACCTCTACAATAGCCGCCATTACCCCCGGTACTTCGGTCATACCTCCGCCTACTGCCGCCACCTTAGCGCAATCAGAAGTGATTTCCGGGTTAAAACCAGCATTTTCCAGGATTTGAGCAGCCTTTTGCCCTACTTCTCCCCTGACCGTAAAAACCACCCGGTCAGGGTATACATTTATAAAGTCAAGGCTGATCCCAGCCAAGGCCAGTCCCTTAAAAAGACGCCGCTGCAGTGTCAGATTCTGTGTTCCATCTTCTATGTTTACTTTAAACTGGATAATGCCGGGTATCTGGGTAATACCGGTAATGGTTCGATCCCTGGTAATATCAATGGTACCCCTGTAAACTTCTTGTGAACTGGTAACCAACGTTCCTGGGGTATCGCTAAAAGTCGATTTTACACGCAAAGGAATGTTTTTTTGCATTACGATTTCCACCGCACGGGGATGAACAACTTTAGCCCCCTCATAAGCCAACTGGCAAATTTCGTCGTAGGTAACCCTTTCTAAAGGAAATGCTTCGGCAACAATCCGCGGATCGGCAGTCATAATTCCCTCTACATCAGTATAAATATCTACATAAGCGGCGTTTAAAGCCACCCCTAAGGCTGCTGCCGTGGTATCGCTTCCCCCCCGCCCCAGGGTAGTAATTTCGCCTTCCTCCGTAATGCCCTGAAAACCAGCCACCACCACGATTTTATCTTCCCTGGCAGATCTTAAAATGGCTTCCGTCTTAACCTTAATAATCCGGGACTCATTAAAGTTATCATTGGTAATTATCCCCGCCTGGGCGCCAGTCAAAAATACTGCCTGGTATCCCTCTTTTTGCAACGTGGCTGCCATAATCACGCCGGCAATAACCTCGCCGCAAGACATAAGCAAATCCATTTCCCGTGCACAGGTATCGTAAAAGATCTGCCGGGCAAGCCCGATCAAGGTATCCGTGGCATAGGGGTCGCCTGCCCTGCCCATGGCAGAAACCACAATCACCGGCATGTATCCTTCTTCCTTAGCTGCAATAATCCTGCTTACTACCTGTTTGCGCAGTTCCGGCGTGGCTACGGAAGAACCACCAAATTTCTGGATCAGAAACTTCATCATCTTAGCTCCTTTGCAGGCAACTGTATTCGATCACTGTCTCGGCTATTTGAACGGCGTTGGTAGCTGCGCCTTTTCGCAACTGGTCAGCCGCTACCCACAGGTTTATACCGTTGGGTAAAGAATTGTCTTCCCTGATCCGGC
>DMIY01000065.1 GCA_003457075.1 Desulfotomaculum sp.
CGACTTGCCCTTGAACCCCCTTGATAAGGGGGGTAGGGGGGTTCGTGCGAAGCATCGGAGTGAGAAGAAAACGTATTGCACCCGCTAATTTGGGTACTGTTTTATGTGGAGTTGTGCTAAGTGGAGAACAAAAAGGACGTGGAGGGCAGGCTGCAAATGGAGATTTATCAAACGTGGCAGGATATGGGGCAAAAATATAACAGGTTGGTAGTTGGTCTGGGGAATTTCGATGGTGTCCATCTGGGTCACCAGAAGTTAATTGGTGAACTGGTGGCTGTTGCCAAAAGATTTTGTGGGGTGTCGGCGGTTTTTACTTTCCATCCCCATCCAGTAATGGTTTTAAACCCTGAACAAGCTCCGTCGTTGCTGATGACCCAAGATGTGAAAGAGAAAATGATTTCTAAATTGGGAGTAGACATCTTGTTCCGGGTGCCTTTTACGCAGGAGTTTGCCCGCTTGGAGCCCGAAGAATTTATTGATCAGGTGCTTTGCCGGGGTTTGAATGTGCGGGCGGTGTTGGTAGGTTATAATTATACCTTTGGTTACCAGGGGCGGGGAACAACGGATTTGTTAAAGGAATATAGCTATAGATGTGATTACGAACTGCAGGTAATCCCTCCCGTGATTGTAGATCAGCAGGTGGTAAGCAGCACACTGATTAGGGACCTTTTAAAAGATGGAGAGGTAGCAGAAGCTGCAAAGTATTTGGGTTTTTCTCCTTTTTTTGAAGGAGTAGTAATCGAGGGGGACCGGCGGGGAAGCGTTTTGGGTTTTCCCACTGCAAATCTGGAGTCTACTGGAAATGTACTGCTTCCGGCCAAGGGTGTTTACATGATAAGAGTTTCTATTGATGGAGATATGTTTTTAGGAGTGGCGAACATAGGAAGCCGGCCGACTTTTTATGGTTATAACGCCCGGCCCAATGTAGAAGTACATCTGTTGGATTTTAGCGGGGATCTTTACGGCAAGGTTGTGAGTGTTCATTTTACCAGGCGTTTGCGGGGAGAAAAAAAGTTTGCTTCGCCCGAGGAACTGGCACTCCAGATCAAGCAGGATATTCAAATAGTGCGTGAGAGCATCCGTTCTACGAGCTTTGAAACTGTAAATTGAAGATTGGAAAATTGTAAATTCTAAATTCCATAGAGCCTGCAAAGAAAAGTTTACTTTTTGTATCTAATTGTGTTACAATAAGCTCGCTGAGCGACATTCCACGAATAAAGCTCATTTTACGGGCATTGGTAATCGGAAAGTAAAAGTATATCAAAAGGAATGAACTGCTGACCCGGCAGTCTGTCTTTAAGGTGACGGTTAGCTTAGTTAGCAGCGATTAGGCCAGTTTTAAGGAGGTGAATTTAAGTGGCCTTTACAGTAGAGGAAAAGCAGACGCTTATTGGTAGTTACAAGTTGCACGAAAATGATACCGGTTCTCCGGAAGTACAAGTTGCCATATTAACGAGGCGAATCAATAATCTTACTGAACATTTGAAAATCCATAAGAAGGATTTTCATTCCCGGCGGGGGCTTTTAAAAATGGTGGGTCAGCGACGGGCGCTTTTAAATTACTTGAAAGACTCTAATTTTGACCGCTACCGGACATTGATCGGAAGATTAGGTCTGCGCAGATAGTGTAAGGCGGAATAATCACGCTTTTTCTAAAAGCAAAAGGGTAGGGAGGGTAAGGCTATTTTTTTTCTTTGCTTTGGGGGAATAATAGACGGTGGATTAGGAACGGGAGGTTTTGCGTTTAATGGTTGAACAAATATCTTTGGTAAAAGAGTTGGATGTTGGAGGCCGGAGCATGCGGCTGGAGGTGGGAAAGGTAGCCAGACAGGCAGGAGGAGCAGTGCTTGTAAGGTATGGAGATACGGTCGTTTTGGTGGCGGCTACCATGGCCGGGAATGTTAGAGAAGGTATAGATTTTTTACCGCTTACAGTGGATTATGAGGAAAGGCTTTACGCGGTAGGCAAGATTCCGGGCGGTTTTATCAAGCGGGAAGGTCGTCCCAGCGAAAAGGCCACATTGTCTGCCCGGTTAATTGACCGTCCCATACGGCCCCTTTTTCCTAAAGCTCTTCGCAATGAGGTACAGGTAGTAGCTACCGTCCTTTCAGTGGATCAGGATAATCCTCCTGAAATATCGGCTATGGTGGGAGCGTCGGCGGCCCTTTACTTAAGTAATATTCCTTTTCAAGATCCTGTTGGTGGAGTGATTGTGGGTCTTGTTGACGATCAATATGTTATTAACCCCACCTTGGTCCAGAGCCAGAAAAGCAAGATGTATCTGGTGGTGGCAGGAACGCACGATGCCGTCATGATGGTAGAGGCTAGCGCCCGGGAAGTACCGGAGTCGGTTATCCTGGAGGGGATTGCCTTCGGGCACGAAAAGATTAAGGAGATTGTTAATTTCATCAAGGCTTTTCGTGAGGAGGCTTTGACCCATGGTTTGGCTGCTCCCAAGATTGAACCGCCGGTTGTTGAAGCAAATCCGGAGATGGAACATTCGGTGGCCGGTACTGCAACGGAAAAACTAAGAGCGGCGGTAGACCTGTGTATCACTGAGAAGTTAAGCAAAAAAGAAAGAGAAGAGTACTTGCAAGAGGTTAAGACAGGGCTGGTGGAAACCTTTTTGCCGGTGTTTGTTGAACAGGAGGCTGAGCTTAAGAAGATCATAGATGAGTTAGAGAAAAAGGTTGTCCGGCGTTTTATTCTTGATCAGAAAATGCGCATTGACGGCCGGGCGGTGAATGAAGTCCGCCCGATAACGGTAGAGGCGGGAATTCTACCAAGGGCGCATGGTTCGGCCATTTTTACCAGGGGTCAGACCCAGGTGCTCTCGGCGGTAACTTTGGGGCCTATTTCTGACGGGCAGATCCTACATGGGTTGGGTATCGAGGAGACCAAGAGTTTTATGCATCACTATAACTTTCTTGCTTATAGTACGGGAGAGACCAGGCCCATGAGATCACCGGGACGCAGGGAAATTGGCCATGGGGCGCTGGCTGAAAAAGCTTTGGAACCGGTTATTCCGTCGGAGGAAAATTTTCCTTATACGATCCGGATTGTCTCGGAGGTATTAGAGTCCAATGGTTCTACTTCCATGGGTAGTGTGTGCGGCAGTTGCTTAAGCCTGATGGATGCAGGAGTTCCCATTAAGGCCCCTGTAGCCGGGGTGGCCATGGGTTTGATTAAGGAAGAGGATCAGGTAGCTGTATTAACCGATATTCAAGGGGCTGAAGACTACCTGGGGGATATGGACTTTAAAGTAGCCGGTACGGCCATGGGTGTGACGGCCCTGCAAATGGATGTTAAAATAGCCGGTGTTACTGAAGAGATCCTGGAAAAGGCGCTGGCCCAGGCACGGGAGGGCCGGATGCATATTTTAAATAAAATGTTGGCTGTTCTTCCTGCTTTCAGGAAAGAGTTGTCTCCTTATGCGCCACGTATTCTGCATATTGTTATTGATCCCGATAAAATAAGAGATGTTATAGGTCCGGGTGGTAAAATCATTAAGAAAATTATTGAGGAAACCAAGGCAGAGATTGATATTGAAGATGACGGGAGAGTCTTTATTGCGTCAGTTAATCCCGGTGGGGGTCAAAAGGCGCTGGAGATCATCGAGAGCCTGACCAGGGAAGTAACTACCGGTGGGATTTATACCGGGCGGGTGACGCGGGTTACTGACTTTGGTTGTTTTGTGGAAGTCATTCCAGGGGTATTGGGTATGTCCGGCAAGGAGGGGTTGGTACATATTTCCCAGCTTGCTTATCAGCGTGTAAATAAGGTAGAAGACGTGGTTAAAGAAGGGGATATGATCGTAGTTAAGGTGCTTGGTTACGATAACCAGGGACGATTAAAATTATCCCGTAAAGATGCCCTGCCGCACGAGCCAAAACGTGATCCGGAAAGCCACCCGAGGCGTCCGGGACGGGTCAGGGAAGTACAACGCTAGCCAGATAACGGTGTTGGTTTGTTCTTTAAGGGAATATCACTGGCATATAAATTCCCTGCCATTGTTTTACCGGGTAGGGTTTTATTGTTTTTTTAGATCAATATTGTAAAGGGGATACGGAAAATTGCATCAGGAGGCTTTTTTAAATAATGGAATACAGGTTTTAACAGAAGATATTCCGCATGTGCGCTCGGTAGTCCTGGGAATCTGGGTCAATGTAGGCTCCCGGGATGAGCCACGGGAAATGGCAGGAGTTTCTCATTTTGTTGAACACCTTATGTTTAAAGGGACTCGAAAACGAACTGCCAGGGAGATTGCCGAGGCCTTAGATGCCGTGGGAGGGCAGTTAAACGCCTTTACCACCAAAGAGTATACCTGTTATTATGCCCGGGTAGTGGATGAACATTTTGACCTGGCGCTGGATATACTGGCGGATATGGTTTTGGAGTCGCGTTTTGCGGCGGAAGATATAAACAGGGAGAGAAATGTGATTGCTGAGGAAATTAAAATGTACGAGGATACTCCCGACGAACTGGTTCATGATGTATTTGCAACTACTATCTGGCAGGATCACGTCCTGGGGCAGCCGGTTATTGGAAGAGCAGGGGTAATTGAAAATCTTACCAGGGATCAGATAATGTCTTATTATCAAGCTCATTATGTCCCGGCAAACTTGGTGGTTGCAGTTGCCGGAAATATAAATCATCAAAAAGTGGTCGAGAAGGTTGAGAGTGTTCTTGGTCATCTAAAAGGTGAAGCAAAGCCCCGCAATCCGGTTGTGCCAGCTCCGCATGAACGAGTGGCGTGCCGGATCAAAGATACGGAGCAGGTACATTTGTGCATGGGTGTTCCGGGTTTGCCTTTAGATCATGAACACGTTTATGTGTTGCAGTTGATCAATACTGCTCTGGGTGGAGGTTTAAGTTCACGGCTTTTTCAGGAGATCCGGGAAAACCGCGGGCTAGTTTACTCTATTTATTCTTACCACAGTTCTTACCATGATGCGGGGCTTTTCTGTGTTTATGCCGGCTTAAGCAAAAATAATGTGGCGCAGGTGATGGAGTTGGTTTTTAAGGAAATCAGGGATATTCAGGAAAATGGTATTGCGGAAGAGGAACTGCGCCGGGCGAAGGACCAGGTGAAGGGAAATTTGTTTTTAAGTCTGGAGAATGTATCTACACGCATGAGCAGACTGGCAAAGTCACAACTTTATCTGGGGAGGATAGTTACGCCTGAGGAAGTGGTGGAGAAAGTTGGCCGGGTGACCAGAGAACAGACAAGGGATGTTGCCCGGGCCATGCTGCTGCCGCGGACGTTTGCCATAGCCAGCGTAGGCCCATGGGACGACTGCCGGGTACTGGAGGCGGCTGCGGGGAGAGTTTTTGGCGGTTAAGAACCTTTTGTCCTAAAACCTGCCCTACCTGCCATATAATGTTATTGGAGGTGGGGACAATGTTGACAGGCACGATCGCCTTTACGGCGCTGGTTCTTGTTTTTATGGGGTTGTCAGTTAAGGAAAGAATGAGGTTGAGCATGTTTCGTGAAAAATCATGGGATTTTTTTCCGGAGGGCAAGCCCTCGCCTCTTTCGCAGGCTGTTCTCAACCTGGTGGGCCTGGCTGGAGGTATTTATCTCTCCCTGGTTATGCTCCTGGATTTTTTGAAGTTCCAGTTGCCGGAGCGCATTCACCTGGGCCAGATACAGTTAGAACCGCTGGCTGCGGTTTCTGTTGCCCTGGCTGTTATCCAACCCTTTGTATCAAGGTTGTTTGTTTTAAGGCGCAGGTGGTAGCCGGTAACTTCTGCGCATCATCCAGTAAGCAAAGGCCATGATCAGGGGCGTACTGATTTGGGCCAGTGTGAAAAAGCCCAGTCCCCAGTGGGGGATAATGTATCCGCCAAGAGCCAGCGGGTTTTCGCGTACCATTTCTTCAACTGCACTCCGCAGGAGTTGATGATAGAAGATAAATGACCAGAACTGGTAGCCGGTTGGCAGGCTCTTTTGTTTAAGATAAAAGTAGCGTGCTAAAAGCGTCAGGCCAATAATTGATCCAATGGGTTGGGCAGGCCACCTGTCAAACCAGAAATCTGTCGAACGTCCAAGTATCTCCTGGTTAAAAATATTTGCTATCCGGATCATGAAATAACCGACGGCCAATCCCGGTACTGCCAGATCGGCCAGAGAGTTAAAACTCATGCCTTTGCGGCTGGTGTACCACCAGCCGGCCAGCATTCCCCCCAGCAGTCCGCCATGCCATGCTAGACCGCCCTGGTATATTTTTAAAACCTGAACAGGATCATAAATAAACCACTGGGGGTAATTAATCAGTACGAACATCATGCGCGCCCCTGCAATTCCGGCGAGGATAACCAGAATGGTAAAGTTTAGCAGGAAGTCTTCATCCATGCCTCGCTTACGTGCCTGAGTATACAAATACCAGGCTCCGGCTGCGAATGCCAAAGCCATGAAAACACCATACCAGTACACTATGAAAGGGCCAATTTGAAAAGCAACAGGATCGAGATCAATAAGCAACAAAATTCCTCCTGTGGATTTTGAAGTTTTTTTTAGCTAACCCCCTCCCCCTAGCCCCCTCCCGCCAGGGGAGGGGGAACATTGTACGCCTTTGTTTTCATGCCTTATAAGAAGACATTATAAAAAGACATAAGCCATTGTGGGCAACTTCCTGGAAAATAGACTTACCTGGTTCCCTCTTCCTCGAAGGGAAAGGGTCAGGGTGAGGGTGAAAGCAAGATCATGTTATATCGTTATTTTAGAAAACACTTTACTGGAATAACGTTACAGTTTAAAAAGTTCAATGGCATTATCCCGCAGAAGCTTTCTTTTCGTTTCCTCGCGCAGGTTTAGTTCGTCAATCTGTTTCCTGAATTCTTTCCAGGGGATGCCGTTAGTTCCCCAAATGCACCTTTCAGCACCTAAGCGGTTGTTTATATATTGAACTATAGAAGGAGACCAGTATTTTGGCAACCAGGCGTCAACACCGAACCAGACATTCTCCCATTTGTAACAGACGGAGATAAGTTCGTCTACCCACGGATAACCCGTATGGGCGCCAACTATCTTAAGATCTGGGAAGTCACAGGCTATACGGTCAAGGTAAATGGGCCGCGCCACATCGCTGGGCATTGCTTCCAGTACGTGTCCTACCTGCATAGAGACGGGGATATCGAGTTCCACACACTTGGCGTAAAGGGGATACATTTTGGCATCGTGTAAAGGAATATCAAATCCATAAATATGAACGTAGACACCTTTAAAACCGTATTCTTTAACCGCGATCTCTATTTCTTTCACACTTTCTCGGATCCGGAAAGGATTGTATCCTGCCAGCCCGACAAACCTGTCCGGATACTTTTCGGTGTATTGAACCACGTCCTTTAGTTGAGTATCAAAGTACATCCATTTGTTCCAGTAAGACCACATTTTGCACTGACTGATAAAAACCTTTTCCACGTTGGCTTCATCCATAAGCTCAATCATTTTTTCAATGCTTTCATACCTGGGCAGGCCTCCAATCGACCTTTCCATCCGGCAGATAAGCTCACCTTCCTTGGCATTGTCCCACTTTGCCATGAACTCCGGCGTCGCCACGTAATACATGATATCAATTGCTTTTATATCCTCAGCCATTTTAATTAGAATACCTCCCATTCTTTATAATAATCAATCTCCCTCAAAAAAATAAAGGCAAGGCAATTTTTGATCAGATTGGATGTACCCCCCTTTACTTTTAATCTGATAATAGTGTTGAATGCTAGATAAATTCATTATACCAGAGAGCCGGGAAAAAGAAAAATAATACTTGACTACATTTTGTATAATTGTCCATCTTTTATATTTACCCTGTCGCTGCCATAATACCGGTTCCTCTCATTTTAAAATTTAGTTCAGTCCGGGTATCGGTTTTTCTTGACAGGGGAGAATAATTACATGAAAATAGAGCAAAAAAGTTTTAAAAGGATTTTTTAGGTTCTTAACGAAAATAGCCTGTTAAAAGAATTTGCTGTGAAAATGAAGAGGGGGAACCGTATCAGTGATTAGGGTTATTGTTGTGGGGGCGGCCGGGCGCATGGGCCGGGAGGTTCTAAAGAGTGTCTGGAATTCAGAAGATATGCAGTTGGTAGGAGCGGTAGATATCCGGGATGAAGGACAGGATGTTGGTACCCTGATTGGTATGGGGGAAGCAGGTATCCTGTTGCAGGAGAATCTGGAACGGGTATTTCAGGATACCGGGCCTGATGTGATGGTGGACTTTACCATACCGGAGTCAGTGGCCGCCAACATTAAGCTTGCCTTGCAATATAGAGTAAGGCCTGTAGTAGGCACAACGGGCCTGAGCAGTATTGAGCTGGCTGAAATTGTTGAAGCTGCTTCCCGGAAAAGAGTGGGCGGAGTAATTGCACCCAATTTTGCCATTGGCGCCCTGTTGATGATTAATTTTGCCGCCCAGGCAGCCAGGTTTTTCCCCCACGTGGAAATCATTGAGCTTCACCACGACCAGAAACTGGATGCTCCTTCCGGCACGGCATTGACAACAGCCGAAGCAGTATTGAAGCAAAGGGGTGATTTTCAGCAGGGACTGCCAATAGAGGTAGAGAAACTGTCCGGCGCCCGCGGCGGCCGCTTTGATGGCGGCATCCGTTTGCATAGCGTGCGCTTGCCGGGACTGGTTGCTCATCAGGAGGTAATCTTTGGCGGTTTAGGCCAGACGCTTACTATAAGGCATGATTCTATTTCCAGGGAGTCGTTTATGCCGGGTGTGTTGACGGCCATCCGCAAGGTAATGCATTTGGAAGAAGTGGTATACGGCTTAGAAAATCTCATTTTTGATTAAGCACCTCCTTTTCCGGCAGAACATATATTGAAGATAAATAATGCCACAATAAAGATCAGGTAAGAGGTGGCCTGTTATGACTTCAGGCCCGGGTGGAGTTAAAGTAGCCATTTTGGGTGGCGATGCCAGAGAGGTTTTTCTGGCCGGGTACCTGGCAAAAGCGGGGTTCTCAGTAAGAGTGGTAGGTCTTTTTGCGCAGGAAGAAAACATTACTTCTTACCAGGATCCGGCGGAAGGCCTACGGGGAGTGCAGGTTGTGATCCTGCCTGTTCCCGGGATCAACGAGCGGGGAGAGGTATACTCAGCCTTTCTGGAAAGGCCGCTGCTTCTTTCAAAAGACATTCTGGCCAT
Organism: Desulfotomaculum sp.; assembly: GCA_003457075.1. Lineage (GTDB taxonomy): Bacteria > Bacillota > Desulfotomaculia > Desulfotomaculales > Nap2-2B > UBA4053. The sequence continues at coordinate 9,156 of DMIY01000065.1, forward strand.
TCTGCCGGCAGGAACACCGCTGTTTGTGGGAGTAGCCAGGCCATTGCTAAAAAAGATGGCTGAACAACTAGGTTTGCAACTGATTGAATTGCTTAACCTGGATGAAGTGGCGATTTTAAATTCTATTCCTTCTGCCGAGGGAGCCATTCAGATAGCCATGGAAAAACTTCCCGTGACTATTCACGGGAGCCGGAGTTTTGTGCTGGGTTTTGGCCGTACAGGGGTTACGCTGGCCCGTGCGCTTACGGCGTTGGGAGCGCTGACTACAGTAGCGGCCCGTAATCCCGCTCAGCGGGCCCGTGCTCTGGAAATGAATTGCGCTGTCTGTAGTTTTCAGGAGTTGCCCGGGTTGGCGGGGCAGGCGGAGGTAATTTTTAATACTGTTCCCGCTTTTGTGTTGGATGAGCGCTTGCTAAAAAAGGTATCTAAAGAAGCGCTAATCATTGATCTGGCTTCTTCACCAGGGGGTACGGATTTCGAGGCAGCCCGGCGGCTGGGGATCAACGCCATCTTAGCGCCTGGTTTACCCGGCAGGGTTGCCCCCAAGACGGCAGGAAAAATTCTGGCTCATGTAATCCCCAGGCTGATTGCCGAGAAACTGGCCCTTTGATCACCTGATCTTTAAGGCTTGCCAGGGGGTGCTTTTTTATGCGCTTGCAGGGTGCGCGAATCGGGTTTGCTCTAACTGGTTCACATTGCACATTAGAGGAAGTAATGCCTTACATACGGAATTTAAGAGCAGAAGGAGCTCTTATTTACCCGGTTATCAGCCAGACGGTGGATGAGACGGATACAAGGTATGGATCAGCCTGCAGATGGAAGGACATGTTGTGGGAAATTACCGGCAACCTGGTGATCAGCAGCATTGTTGAGGCAGAACCCGTTGGCCCGGACAGGTTGCTGGATATAGTTGTGGTAGCGCCTTGTACAGGAAACACACTGGCCAAAATGGCCAACGGCATTGTGGATGGTCCGGTATTGATGGCTGTTAAAGCAACCCTACGCAATCAGAGACCAGTGGCGCTGGCTATTTCTACCAATGATGGATTGGGTATGAATGCCAGGAACCTGGGTTTATTACTGAATACTAAAAATATTTATATGGTTCCTTTTGGGCAGGATAATCCGGGTGGTAAGCCGAATTCTTTAATGGCGAAAATGAATTTGATCATAGATACAGTTATCATGGCGCTGCAGGGAAAACAAATTCAACCGTTACTGGTTTCATTTTTGTAAAGGAGGGGGTAGTTTGACGCAGTATAACGTGGTTGTAGTTGGAGCTCCCGGAGCGGTGGGGCAGGAAATATTAAAGGTGTTGGAGGAACGAAAGTTTCCTGTTGATCAGCTTAAATTGTGTGCCACGTCCAGATCCGCCGGCAGGCAGATGGTTTTTCGCGGTAGTCATTATACAGTGGAGGAAACGACCGCCGATTCTTTCACCGGAATGGATCTAGCCCTTTTTGCCGGTGGATCGGCCAGCCTGGAATTTGCACCGGCGGCAGTGGAGCGGGGGTGTGTGGTGATTGATAACAGCAGCAATTTTCGTATGGATCCGGCCGTTCCCCTGGTGGTTCCGGAAGTTAATCCGGAAGATGTAAAGTGGCACCGCGGGATTATTGCCAATCCTAACTGTTCTACCATTATTATGGTTGTTCCTTTAAAACCTATTTATGATCAGGTTGGGATCAGGCGTGTGGTGGTATCTACCTATCAATCTGCTTCAGGGGCCGGCATGGAGGCTATGGAAGAGTTGATTCAGCAAACGAAGGCTATGTCAGAAGGTAGTGAGTGTATTCCGCGGGTTTTCCCCTACCAGCTTGTTTTTAACCTGATTCCACACATTGATGTGTTTCAGGAAATGGATTATACTAAAGAAGAATGGAAGAT
>DMIY01000076.1 GCA_003457075.1 Desulfotomaculum sp.
GCCGGCTCCGGCTTCGATGACTTTGTATTGCAGGCCGCTGGTGCTGCTGATAACTCCGGGTTGTTGCCGGTTTTTATTTAAGAAGGCTTTGCCCTCCCAAAGGTTTTTTTCCGCCAATTCATTTTTCAGCATCTGCTGATGGGCCATGGCGGATTTCTGTAGTTCCATCAGAGCTTCCTTGCGCTGCTGTTCATCCAGGGCCGGAGTCTTATCGGCCTGTGCGTCTTTCAAGCCTTGTAGCAGCAAGTCGGGATCGACGACGATCCCTTGCATCTGGAAATCGCTACCTAATTTGTGGCCAAGGCTATAGCTGGCACGGGCTTCAGGGGTTTGCAGGTCTGGTGCGTCCTGTGCCCGGAGGGTGGCGGGCATACATGTCAGGGCGAGTATTATGCCAACAAGGTATTTCATAACGGGTCCTTTACTGTTTGGGTGTGTCCGGCCGCAGGGTGGTTTTACCAGCGGCCGGTTCGGCTACATTAAAAGACCGGCATGGTCCTGTCAATACTCGGATGGGGCAGGTGTCGGAATTGTATTCCGTCTGGCCTATTCCGTTTAAAACAGCCCAATTCTTGGACGGGGGGAGGTTTTATTGTCGCACGTGGTGTAGTGTATGGTCCGACCCTGTCAGTTTTGTCGGAAAACTTCATAGTTGCGACTTTTAAGATGATCTTATTATTGACCGAAAGTAATATTTTAGTTACATTTGCAACGCTCTATAATTAGAAAATATATTTTGAATAAAATTCATGTTTGGTAGATGACTAATGCAAATTAGACTGCCAAAAAGCCTATGAGCCGACTTTTGAATACAAAACCAAGCCTCTGGAATTGGCGATCTTTATCAGAAATTGAACGTATTTGCTTCGAATAGAAACATTAAGGGGTAACGGAATTACAATGAGTCTTGCGGGGTAGTTCCCACGCAGAGTAAACGGCCGCGCCTGCTTTGCAATCAGTAGGTATTTCAAACAACCATATAGGGAAGATAGGAGTTTTTGATGTTAAAAAATATAGTTATTGGGGCAGCTATGGTTTTTTCATTGGTCATGTCTGGATGCGCTACTGTGCCGATGGCACCTAAAGAAGATGACCTGGCATTGAAGCAGTTTTCTGCACCTCCGGTTGATAAGGCGGGTTTGTATATTTATCGTAATACGTTTGGTGGGCAGGCGCTGAAAAAAACAATTTATCTTGATGGTAAGGTGATAGGAGAAACGGCCAATAAAGTTTACTTTTATAAAGTAATTGAGCCAGGCGAGCATACGTTATCAACCGAGTCGGAGTTCAGTGATAATTCTTTGCCTTTTGAAGCCGATGGCGGCAGAAATTATTTTGCAGAGCAATACATTAAAGTGGGGGTATTCGTCGGTGGCGCAAATGTCAAAATGGTAGGCGAGGAGAAAGGCAAAAAAGAAGTGTTAAAATGTAATCTGGCAATGGAACAATCATTGATAGATTAGGGTAGGTGCTCTTGGGGCAGGGTGGTAACTTAGTTATTAAATAGTTTTTGAGCATGTAAGGGGCAAGGCCACGCATTGTACTTTATAAAAAGTGTAGCCTTGCCCCATGTAAATCCTTTTCCGGGGCGTTGCCAATGAAATACGCCATTGTAGTGATACTTCTTGTGTTGCAGCCTCTTCTCGTATTGGCCGAGGGGAAAACTCTGCTTATTGACGATTTCGAGAACGGTTTGCTCCCGGTTTGGCAGGAAAAAGTGTTCAAGGATCGGACCGCATACAAGGTGGTGCATGACGCAACGGGTAACGTTTTAAAAGCGCAGTCCCATGGTGCGGCCTCCGCCCTGATCCTGGAGAAAAAGATCGATCTGCAGGAATTCCCCGTTCTATCCTGGCGCTGGAAGGTGGCGAATGTTTTGCCGAAAGGGGACGCCAGGAGCAAGGCTGGAGACGATTACGCCGCCCGGGTTTATGTTATCTTCCCTCACTGGTTCTTTCCCAAAACCCGCACCATCAATTACATCTGGGCCAACAAACTGCCGCAGGGATCGACGCTTCCGAATTCCTTTACCGCCAATGCCATGATGGTCGCGGTGGAGAGCGGAGAGGAGCATGTCGGAGAGTGGGTACGCGAGAGCAGGAATGTCCGGGAAGACTACCGGAAGATCTTCGGTGAAGATCCCCCGCTTGCCGGTGCCATAGCCATCATGACCGACACGGATAACACCGGCGGCGCGGCCGTGGCCTGGTACGATGACATCCTCTTCAAGGGGGACCAGGAGACTTCAAAAGCTCAAAATGAATGATTTTATGGTCTGGCATACAGGACCAGATTTTTTCGCAAAAGATAGCAGACGGGGTATTCATGAAATGGGTCTCTCGCTGCATGCAAAAGAGCCTGACGTTTTCGCTGAGTTTCCCCTCTTTTTCAAGGAGGGTCTCTGCGCTCATCAGGCTCTTTCCCCCGGTACTTAAGGAACTTTTTTTCTATTCCTTAAAGGTATGCGCATCGAAATAATATTGGAGCTGCTATTTCGATGTGGGAGCGGGGGTGCATAAGTC
>DMIY01000087.1 GCA_003457075.1 Desulfotomaculum sp.
AATAAAGCGCAGGTATATTCAGGCGATGGAAGAGGGTTCTTTCGACGTGCTGCCCGGGCGTGTTTATGTAAAGAGTTTCCTCCGGAGTTACGCACGGTTTCTGGGCTTAAATCCCGGAGAACTGATCGCAGGGTTTGAAAAACAATATATGGTTGAGGATTTGATTTCTGTTCCTAAAATAGGGAGCGAAAGGAAGAAGCTTTCCTGGCAAGGTCGGCGGCCGCGTTTTGTCTGGTATACGCTGTTTGTGGTAATCGTAATTTTGTTGGTGATTTTCGGGATCCGGCTGTCGGGCAAGGAAGCTGGTTTTCACCAGGATGTGTCGCTTCAGCAGGAGCAGGGTGGTAATTCTGCTGCACCAAAAGATTTTCCCGGTGGAAACGGCCGGGAAAGGACGGTTGTACAGGAAGCTTACCAGCCGCCCGGACAGTCAGAAGGGATTGATTTTGAGCGTCGGGGTGTGGACCTGGTGTTGACTGTGACCCGGGAAAGCTGCTGGATGCGCGTGAGCGTGGATGGTGAGGTTAAGTACGTAGGTGAGTTGACGGCCAGAGAGTCCAGGCGTTTTCAAGCAAGTGAGCGTATTAAAGTTAAGTTTGGTAATGCTGGTGCAGTGCAGGTACAGATAAATGGACGCGATCTGGGTTATGTGGGGGAAAGAGGTGAAGTGGTAGAGAAAGAGTTTTTAGCTCCCACCAATGGCTGAAGAAAGTTATTAATAAGGTTTGTCTTCGAGAGGGGAAAGCGGAAATGAGCTGGCTATATAAGGAGATCATGGGTGAGATCAGTTCTTGTATCAACGAAAGGTGAATGGTACTGGTGGGGGAGTAAAGAATTAAACTTTAAGAGCAATCAATGCGGCGTTTTATAGGCCGCTGTTTTGTTGCCGGAAAGGAGTTGGCAATATGTCTTGCCTTGTTGGAATGGTTAGCCTGGGATGCGCGAAGAACCTGGTGGATAGCGAAATTATGCTGGGGCTCTTAAAAGAAGCAGGCTTTGTTATTACTACGCGTGAAGAAGAAGCTGAGGTATTGATTGTTAACACCTGTGGTTTTATTCAGCCGGCGCAGGAAGAATCCATTCAAAACATTCTTAAGTTGGCCCGCTTGAAACAGGTGGGCCGTTGCCGTGCGCTGCTGGTAGCCGGGTGTTTATCCCAGCGATATGGCAACCAGTTGTTGGCCGAGTTGCCTGAAGTTGATGGCTTGATTGGTACCGGAGCCGTACCCGGAGTTGCGGATCTGGTTAAACGGGCCCTGGCCGGAGAAAGGTTTTGCGCTGTAACCAGGCCGTTTTATGAGCACACCCTTGATTTGCCCCGCTTAAGGGCTACTCCTTACTATACTGCTTATGTTAAGATTGCCGAAGGTTGCAGCAATCACTGTGCCTTTTGCGTTATTCCAGTCATCAGGGGCGCTTATCGCAGCCGGCCCATGGAATTTATCGAGGGGGAAGTAAGGTCCCTGGTTAACCAGGGGGTAAAAGAAATAATTCTGGTAGCTCAGGACACCACCCGCTATGGTCTGGACTTATATGGTGAATACCGTCTGGCAGCTTTGCTCCGGCGGTTGGCGGCTACGTACGGCCTGGTCTGGCTGCGTTTATTGTATTGTTCTGTTGATCATTTTACGGAGGAGTTGATTCACGTGCTGGCGGAGGAGCGAAAAATCTGCCGTTATCTGGATATTCCTGTTCAGCACGCCAGTGATAAAATATTAAAGCGGATGAACCGCCGCCGGGGCTCAGCCGGAATACGCAGGTTGATTTCCCTTTTGCGGACCGCTGTTCCCGGGCTTGTTTTGCGCACTACCTTTCTGGTGGGGTTTCCCGGTGAAAAAGACAGGCACTTTGAAGAACTGCTGGATTTCATGGCAGAGGTATCTTTTGAGCGGGCGGGGGTCTTTAAGTTTTATCCGGAAGAGGGAACTCTTGCTGCAAGTATGCCGGAACAGGTACCGGAAGAGATCAAAGAGGATCGTTTTCACCGGGCTATGGTTTTACAGCAACAAATATCCCTTAAACATAATCAGTCTCTTATAGGTAAAGAGATAACTGTATTGGTAGAGGGAAAGAATAATAACGTTTACTATGGCCGGAGCGAAGCGGATGCCCCGGAGGTAGACGGCAGGGTTTATTTTACTTCCCAAAAACGCCGGCCGGGAGTGGGAGAATTTGTCCGGGTTTCAATCACGCAAGCCCGTGAGTACGATCTGATAGGTGAATTGTAGTATTGTAAGTAAGCTATCAACTTAGCTTAAGCAAAACCGCTGCCCTATGTCCCCAAGGAGCTACATATACAAAAGGCCGGTAACGAGACACGGCACAGGTGAGGTTAGCGAATCGGCAACACGAATCGTGCAGATAACAGTATGCAAAAAGATCAACAGCGAACGCTAGAGAAGCTTTGTGACGCTAGAAAACCAAGGAACCACGCGCAATATGCAGCGCTGGCAGATTCGCTTCGAACCAAGCCGATGTCTCGTCGGCCTGTAGCATCGAAGCGACGGGGGACAATGGCAGGAAAGGGTTTTGCTCGGTTAACTTTATAACCATATATTGTAATTATTGAAGATCGAAAACGGGAAATTTTAAAATTCAGGAGAAGAAATCATGTCCTGGCGCGATTTACGTATACCGGTGGTTTTGCTGGTTTTGTTAGTGAGTCTTTCTGCTTTTTTAGGTGTCCGCTGGCTGTATAACAGGTACAGCATTGAAGAACCTCTGGCTCGCTATTTAGAAAGCAGCCAGTTGGTGCATTCTTTCGAGATTAATCGCAACCTGCAGATTGTACAGGTTACGGTTAATCTTGCTCCAACTGAAAATCTGAAAGATACTTACCATGAGATCACGCAAGGTATCCAGGCTGTTTTGAACGGACGTCCTTTTGAACTGCAACTGCAGGATAACCGGGATGAGCAGTTAAAAAGGGCTTTTTATTACAGCCAGTTTGCCGTTTATGAAGCGATTACGCGGGGGAACTACCGGGAGATGATTAAATATGTGGATGAGCAGGCAAAAGAGATAGGGGCCAGCGCTTATGTGTTCCTGGATCAGGATAGGGTTTACCTGCAGATGAAACGTAATGAACATTATTTGTATGAGGTTATTTCCCGCCGCTTGGATAAAACGTAACTGTTTAGCAGTCAGTCACCGGTCTTTTATCCCCTTCTTTTGTGCCAGTTATTCCCTGGTCAAATTATTCCCTGTTCGTGCTATAATTTTTATGGTTGCAAAGTTCGCTCCTAAAGGGACAAATGGCAGCGGTTTTGCTTAAGTTAAGTTGGTAGACAACTAATTATTTAAGATCGTAGCGGTTTATTACCTGCTTGAAAGGAAGGTTTCCCCCGCATGTTTAAAGAAATCTGTTTGGGTGTTGCCCTGGCAGTTGTGGTTTTTTTGGTTATTCTCGGGTATGATGTTACACCTTTGCTTTTTCTGGGCGCTGCCGGCCTGGGAGTGTACTACTTTGCCCATTCACGGGGTTTGTTGACCAGGAGTTTCAACGGCCACCTGGTGGTTGCCGGCCAGCAGGTTTCGTTTGGGGATATAGGTGGACAGGCCACAGCTATTCAGGAATTGAGCGAGGCCTTAGATTTTATTAAAAACCCACAGCGGATCCAGCAGTTGGGTATCCGGCCATTAAGGGGTATTTTGCTTACCGGTCCGCCAGGAACGGGGAAAACTATGCTGGCTAAGGCAGCCGCCGGTTACACGGATGCTGTTTTTACAGTTGTCAATGGCTCGGAATTTATTGAGATGTACGCCGGCGTAGGGGCTCAAAGGGTGCGCCGTCTTTTTCAATCAGCCAGGGAAAAGGCATTAAAGGAAAATAAGGGCAACGCTTTAATTTTTATTGACGAAATAGAAATTCTTGGTGGCCGGCGAGGACGAACTGCCAGTCATTTGGAGTACGATCAAACCTTAAATCAGCTCCTGGTGGAGATGGATGGTTTAAAGACCGATGATGGGGTACGGGTACTGTTAATGGCTGCCACTAACCGTGTAGATATGCTTGACCCGGCTCTTTTGCGGCCTGGTCGATTTGATCGCCAGGTAAGGGTTGAACTTCCGGATAAAGAAGGAAGACTGGAAATATTGAGATTGCATACGCGTAATAAGCCGCTGGCGGAAGATGTTTCACTGGATGTCCTGGCTAAGGAAACATTTGGTTTTAGCGGGGCGCATCTGGAGAGCCTGACCAACGAAGCGGCTATTCTGGCGATGCGTCAGAGATGTCAGGTGATCGAGCAGCGCCATTTTCAGGAAGCTATAGATAAGGTATTGCTTGGCGAGCGTCTTGAGCGCCAGCCGGTACAGGCTGAATTGCAGCGGGTGGCTATTCATGAAACCGGCCATGCCTTGATCAGTGAGTTGGTTAAGCCCGGTTCGGTTTCTGCCCTCACCGTTACTCCCCGGGGCCAGGCTCTGGGCTATATGCGTCAGGTCGCCGGGGAGGATGCTTACATGTTTACCAGGGATTATTTGGAGGATCAGATAGCGGTTATGCTGGCTGGAGCGGTGGCTGAAGAACAAGTGTTGGGCAACAGAAGCACGGGTGCGGCAAATGATTATCAACAGGCTATGCGCCTGGCAGAGAAAATTGTCGATAACGGGATGTCCAGGCTGGGGGTAGTAAGTTTGGAATGTTTACCCGGAGGGCTGCGCTACCGTATTCTTTCGGAGATTCTTGGCGCGCAGGAAGGACGTGTAAGGAGTTGTCTGGTTAATATGCAGGCTGTCTTGTGCAGTGTGGTAACGATTTTACTGGAGCAGGAAAAGATCAGCGGCGAAAAGTTACGCGAGATTCTTTTCACCTTGTCTGCACCGGGGTACAAAATATGTTGTTAGGCAAATGATGATTGACACTTTTTGTACTATGTTTTAGAATGGGTAAAAGATTACCAGTTAAGGGAAAGGTTTATTGATATGCGGACCATGTTTGAAGAGTCGGTAGAGTCTTTTTTAACCAGCTTGGGCGTATAGGGTATGGTTACCAGAAGCATGCTTTTCAAGGTAACCGGTATTACAGAGGCCATGGTGCAACAACGCCTGAGTGATCTGGGCGGCCAGGGCAACCCCGGTCTTGCTTACCTGGCCAAACCAGGTGAAGTGCATGTCCGGGTTACCGCCAGAGATCTTAAGCCGGAGGTTGCCGGAGAGATGGTATCTGAACTGGCGGCAAAAGTAAAGGAGAGGCTGGTTGATTTTATCTTTGCCTTAGATGATGAAGTTTTGGAAGAAGTGGTAGGCAGGTTGCTGACAGAGGGCGGTGTTAAGATTGCTGTGGCCGAGTCCTGCACGGGAGGTTTAATCGCCACCAGGTTAACAAATGTCCCCGGCAGTTCCGGCTATTTTTTGGGAAGTATAGTGGCTTATGACAACCAGATAAAGGAAAGGTTTTTAGGTGTTTCCAAGGATGTTCTTGAAAAGCACGGGGCAGTTAGCAAAGAAACTGCAGAGGCCATGGCCCGGGGGATACAGAACTTGTTAAAGCCGGAACTGGGTTTGGGAGTGACGGGCATTGCCGGACCTGGCGGAGGGACGGAAACCAAGCCAGTAGGCCTGGTGTATATTGCCCTGGCAACCCCTGGGGGCATTTACTGCCGCCAGTTTCGCTTCCCGGGAGAACGTCCGGGCGTCAGGTGGGGCGCTTCAAACGCCGGTTTAAACATGATCCGTCTATATCTGGGCGGCTGATTATTGAGGAGTTACTCATTATAGTACTTACGTCTTCTACATAAAGCATGAAAATTGCATGCTTGCCGTTCGCTTGCAAGGAGCTGCATATGCGTAAGGCCGCTAACAAGACACGGCGCAGGTGAGGTTAGCGAATCGGCTTAAGCGAATCGCGCAGATAGCAGGATGTTAGAAGATTAAGTGGATGTCCTCAAGGTTCATGGAGCAGGAAAACTAACGAACCACGCGCAATATGCAGCGCTGGCAGATTCGTTCCAAACCAAGCCGGTGTCTCGTCGGCCTGTAGCATCTTAAGCGATGGCAAACGAACGGCAAGCAAAATTCTGTTTTCTTGGGAGGGAGATTTTTGAACGATAAATATAAGGCCCTAGAGGGGGCCTTGATGCAAATTGAACGTCAATTTGGTAAAGGAGCGATAATGAAACTGGGGGAAGCTTCGGCAAAATTTGATGTGGAGGTTATTCCCACCGGCGCTTTATCCCTGGATATTGCCCTGGGTATAGGCGGCGTCCCCCGTGGACGGGTGGTGGAGATATTTGGTCCGGAGTCTTCGGGAAAGACCACCGTAGCCCTGCACATCATAGCGGAAGCCCAAAAAACGGGAGGCATCGCTGCTTTTATTGATGCTGAACACGCGCTGGACCCTACCTATGCCAAAAATCTTGGTGTGGACACTGATAACCTTTTGTTATCCCAGCCGGATACCGGCGAGCAGGCGCTTGAAATTGCAGAGACCCTGGTGCGGTCTGGTGCTGTGGATGTGGTTGTCATAGACTCCGTGGCAGCCCTTGTTCCGCGGGCTGAGATTGAAGGCGACATGGGTGATGCCACCATGGGTATGCAAGCGCGGCTGATGTCCCAGGCATTGCGCAAACTTTCCGGCGCCATCCATCAAACCAAAACAATGGTGATATTTACCAACCAACTCCGGCAGAAGATCGGCGTCATGTTTGGCAACCCTGAAACCAC
>DMIY01000089.1 GCA_003457075.1 Desulfotomaculum sp.
GGTAGTGGATGTGCGCGGTACGGGGGAGGCGGCAGAAATCAAGGTGGCCTTTGAAGATCTGGGCATTAAGACCTTGCTGGCCCGCTATGCTCCACTGGAGAAGGATTGATTATTATTTATTGGCGAGGGCATATATGACTCTACTGCTGATTGTAGCCGGCCTGACGGCGGTTATTCACATGGTCAATACTTTTATTTACTCTGTGCGGCTGGCAGGTGTTAGAACAGAGCGGCTGGCTATGGCATTATCCCTGTTCCAGGTGATTTTTCTTATTGCCAGCACGGCCAACCTGATTCAGGCGCCGTTAATGTCCTCGATCGTTGAGCATACTATAAACGCCGGGTTGGCCCAAATCAGTGACAATAATTTACTGAGCAGCAGTTTTTATCAGTCCCAACTGGCCGGACTCAATACTAAAATAAGGCTGGTTATCCTGTCGGGTACAGTGGGCACAGTTGTCGGAGGCCTGTTGATGCCTGCTTTTGTTTCTGTATTCGTGCGGGGGATAATGCTGCTGGAGGAAATCGGCTCGGTGCCGCGAATGTTTCTGAGAATGGTGTTTTTACCCCGCTCAGTGATAGCCATAACCAGGAAAGTCAGGTTTCCGGGACCGGGTCGTTTTCGGGACGCTTTGCGCGAGCCGCTGCACATTCCCGTGCATTTTTTAATAGCCAACATATTTATTACCGGCATCTGGACAACGGGAGTGCTTTCTGCCCTCTATGCCGGCGCGTTGATACCCAATTTCCGTTCTACGGCTACCCTGACATCAGGTATCATTAATGGTATCGCTGCAGTTCTGGCAGCCACGGTTGTGGATCCCACGGCGGCCATGATTACCGACCAGGCCATGCGCGGGGCGCGGGAAGAGAAAGATGTCCGGCAGATGTCTGTATACCTGGCGATAACCAGGCTTATTGGGACCCTGGTGGCTCAGGCCATCTTTGTGCCGGCTGCCCTGATTATTCAGGCAGCAGTGGGATTAATTACCTAGGGCGGTGTACAGGTTTGAGTAAAAAAGACGATCAGGTTCGACTAAGGGCAGACAACCTGCGGCGGGAAATAGAAGAGCATGATTACCGGTATTATGTGCTGGATGCCCCTCTTCTTTCTGATGCTCAATACGACCAGTTGGCGCGGGAACTTTCGCAACTGGAGAAGCAATATCCGGAACTCATAACGCCTGCTTCTCCTACCCAGCGCGTGGGCGGGCGGCCGAGGGAAGGCTTTGGCGCCGTGCGGCATACGGTTCCCATGTTGAGTCTTGCCAATGCTTTTGGCAAAGGGGAACTCAATGATTTCGACCGGCGGGTGTGTTCGGCCCTGCCCGGAGAAACAATAAAATATGTAGTGGAACCTAAGATCGACGGGTTGGCGGTTTCCCTTTTGTATGAGGACGGTATTTTTGTCCGGGGCGCCACGCGCGGGGATGGAGAAGTGGGGGAAGATATTAGCGAAAACCTGAGGACCATTAAAGGTCTACCCTTGCGTTTACGCCGGCCGGTAGCCAGACTTGAGGTCAGGGGCGAGGCTTATATGCCCAAGGATGCTTTTGCCCGTTTAAATGAGGCCAGGAGCGAGGCCGGCGAACCGCTTTTTGCCAACCCCCGTAATGCTGCCGCCGGTTCTCTGCGCCAACTGGATCCAAAGGTAACCGCCAGCCGCCAACTGGATATTTATGTGTACGGGATTGGCAATAGCGAAGGAATAACACCGGAAAGTCATGCAGGAGCGCTGGCGATGCTAAAAGAACTGGGTTTTCGCGTCAATCCTCACTTTCAGCTTTTCAGCAACTTGGCAGATGTGGTTGCTTATTGCCGGGAGTGGCAGGGCAAACGCTTTAATCTTCCATATGTAATCGATGGGCTGGTGATCAAGGTCAATTCTCTATCTCAACAAGAACGGCTGGGAGCAACGATGAAAAGTCCCCGGTGGGCTATTGCTTATAAGTTTCCACCCGAGCAGGCGGTGACCACGGTAAAAGATATTATAGTGCGGGTGGGACGTACGGGAGTGCTTACTCCCACGGCGTGTCTTGCGCCGGTATGTCTGGCCGGCACCACGGTAACCAGGGCTACCCTGCATAATGAAGATATTATTAAAGAAAAGGATATTCGCATTGACGACACCGTTGTGGTGCAAAAGGCAGGGGATGTTATACCGGAAGTGGTGGAAGTGCTTAAAGAAAGGCGCAACGGACGGGAGCAGCCCTGGCGGATGCCTGACAGGTGCCCGGAATGTGGTTCGCCGGTTGCGCGCTTAGAAGGTGAATCTGCCGTCCGTTGCACATCCCTGTCCTGCCCGGCACAAAAGGAAGAGGGCCTGATTCATTTTGTCTCCCGCAATGCCATGGATATTGCCGGCCTCGGACCGGCGATAATCAGGCAACTGATACGGGCCAAACTCTTAAGCGACCCAGCCGGCCTGTATAGCCTGCGTTACGAAGACCTGGCGCCGTTAGAGCGGCTGGGTTCCAAGTCTGCACGGAATTTACTGGACGCCATAGCGGCCAGCAAGAGAAATTCACTGGCCCGCTTGCTGTTTGCCCTGGGCATCCGGCATATAGGGGAAAGGGCGGCCAAAATCCTGGCTGCACATTTTGGTTCACTGGAAAGGCTGATGGCGGCGGATGAGGACGAATTAACTGCGATTCCAGAGATTGGCCCCAGGATTGCTGAAAGCGTGAAGGCCTTTTTTGCAGGTAATCAAAACCGTCAGGTGATTGAAAAACTGGTTCAGGCAGGAGTAAATACTGTGGCCGAAAAAGAAAGCGAAGGTGAAGGTAAGCCGCTGGCTGGTAAGGCTTTCGTTCTTACGGGGGCATTAAGCGGCTTTACCCGGCAGCAGGCGCAAGAGTTGATTGAGAGGCTAGGCGGGAAAGTCTCCTCCAGTGTAAGCCACACTACCGACTACGTGGTGGCCGGTGAAAATCCCGGCTCGAAGTACGATAAGGCACTGGCCCTGGGCATTGCCGTTCTTGATCAGGAAGGTTTGAGAAAGATTGCTGGTATTGTGTAATATGCAGGAGCTGTAAAGGCACAAAGGTACAAAGGCAAAAAGTTTGTTCTCCTTCGAAAATAGATTTTGCTTGCCGTTCGTTTGCCGTCGCTTCGATGCTACAGGCCGACGAAACAACGGTTTGGTTCGGAGCAAACCAGGCAACGCTACATATTGCGCGTGTTACATTAGCTCTTGAACAAAGGTGAAGCATTTAGCGTACTTATCAGTAGATTTACGATGCTGTTTTCAGCGCGATTCGCTTTGCCGGTTTGCTAACTCTCACCTTCACCGTGTTTCGTTACGGCCTTACGCATAAGTCGCTCCTTGGGAACAAATGGCAGCGGTCAGGCTTAAGTTTGATAGCCTGCTTTGATGTTGAAGCTTATAAACTGAACTATACGCTCTGGATTCAGTTGGTTAAAGTACTTTTGTTTATTCCGTCAGACAAGGAGAAGGTTGTTTACCAGTGAATAAAAACTATTACCAAAAGATACTGGTGCTGTTACTGGCAGCAGGTATGCTGGCCGCCGGGCTGGCCGCCGGTCAGCGCTATAAAATCGAAACGAATTACCGCTCCGTTGAACTGGCCATGCCTTACGACGAACTCCAATCCCTGGCCCGGCAGACAGGGAAAAGCAGGCCGGAGGTAATGCAAGCCCTCCGTGAACACGGATTGACCTCTGTACTTTTTAAAGAACCTGCTGCCGGTGAAATAAGCAACTATGGAGATTTCGCCATCATGAGCGGACAGGAAGCGCTGGCTGCAAGCCGGCTGGGCGGGCAGCCCTCCGGGTGGCTATACGAAGCATTAAAAAACGAAGAAATTAAACCTGAAGACACATATTTCTTCACCGACCAGGAAGCCGGCGCCCGGCAACTGGAAGAACAGCTTAAAGTTAAAACGGGAAATGTCGAGGTTTACCAATACAATGAATATTTCATTATTCGCACCACTGCCGACTACAATACATTGAAAAACACAGGCCTGGGTTTTCCTGTAGCGCCTCTTGAGGAGAGCGCCCGTTGCGGCCTGTTTGCCATTGTCCAACTGCGCAACTGGCCGGGAGTTACTCCTGAAGGACTGGCCCGGGTTTTTGCCCCGCTTAAAAAAATTCCCAATCTTTCGGCAATAGCCTTTAACGACCCTTCTGTGCCCGGTTACCCAAATCTGCTTCCTCAACTGGCAAAAGAAATTCGTTCCTTGGGGGTACCGCTGGTACAAATCGAATTTTTTTTCCAAAAAGGCCTGCCAAAGCTCGGCCTGCTGCTGGACAAGCATGTGGTAAGACTCCACGGTATAAAATCCGAGGAAATGCTTAAATATGAAACTGCCGATCTTAAGTCCCGTTTTCTTCTGGCGGCGGGAGAACGCAACATACGGGTGCTGTTGATTCGTCCCCTGATTTCTTACAAAACGGGAGATCCGCTTCAGGAAAATCTCCAGTTTATCGCAGGTTTAAAGAAAGATTTGCAAAAACAAGGCCTGGCAGTTGGAAACGCTTCTTTTCTGCCGCCTTTGCCAGTATCACGCCTGAGTCTTTTTTTCATGGGTTTGGGTGTAATATCAGGAGGGCTGTTGCTTTTACACAGGTTAGGGCTGCGGCAGGGGGGGTGGCTATTGGGGCTGCTGGCAGCAATGGTCTGGGCCGGTTTATTGGGAATAGCCTTAGACCCTGCCCGTAAATTAATGGCCCTTGCTGCAGTAATCATCTTTCCCACTCTTTCCTTAACAGTTAACATCCGCAGTCACAAGGCGTCAGTTGAAAAAAGCATAGCAATGCTGCTACGCACGTCACTCTACTCCCTGGTGGGAGCCCTGTTTACCATGGGACTGTTGGCCGACTCTGCTTACCTGCTAAAACTGAACCAGTTTATGGGAGTTAAAGTAGCCCATGTTTTGCCGCTGTTGCTTGTGGGCGGGGTGTTTTACATCTTTTCAGGTCCTCCCCTGTCAGGCAAGCAAGAACCGTCTCTGCTTGCCCGCCTGTCCGGGTTCTTAAACCAGCCGGTGCTGGTAAAGTGGGCGCTGGTAGCGGTAGTATTATCGGCCATGCTGGCCGTCTACATTATTCGTACGGGAAACGAGGTGGTAATGGCTCCCTCCACCCTGGAACTAAAAACCAGAACACTTTTGGATAATATACTCGGGGTACGTCCCCGGACTAAAGAATTCCTGTTAGGACACCCGCTTCTGCTCTTATTATTCTACACCGGTTACCGGGACAACCGCTACCTTCCCCTTCTTTTACTGGGAACTGTCGGCCAGATATCCCTGGTGAATACCTTTGCCCACATTCATACTCCCTTGCTCATCTCCCTGCTCCGTCTTTTCAATGGGCTCTGGCTGGGCATTTTATCCGGGCTGGTCCTGATTCTGGCGTGGAAGCTGGCCCTGCATTGGTGGGATAGAAGGCTGGATGAAAAAACATCTTATAACAAATAATCAACATTATTCTACTCTGAAGCTACCGGCTGCCCCGCGGTTGGTAATCTCGGGGTACTATGGTTTTGATAACATCGGGGATGAAGCGGTACTGCTGAGCATGGTGGCTGCCTTAAGGGATATTTGCCCCGAAGCAAGAATAACCGTATTATCCAACAAACCCCGGGAAACCGCAGAACATTACGATGTACAGGCCGTTAACCGCTGGCAGTTGACCCGGGTTTACAGGGCGCTGGCCGGGACCGACCTGTTAATCAGCGGCGGCGGCAGTCTGCTGCAGGACGTTACCGGCTTGAAGAGCCTCCTTTATTACCTGGGTGTAGTGTGGCTGGCGCTAAAATTGGGCAAACCCGTGGCTTTTTACAGCCAGGGCATCGGGCCGGTAACCAGCAGGATGGGACGCTGTTTAATGCGCCGGATAGCCGGCCGGGTAAACCTGATTACCGTGCGGGATGCACAGTCAGCGCGGGACTTGCATGAAATGGGCATAACCGGGCCTCCGGTACGTGTAACTGCCGATCCTGTGCTGGGTTTAAGCGGGGAAACAATAAATCCGCAGCCGGGAGGGGAGTTGCTGTTTAAAGCAGGGATAAAGATAAGTCATAACTCAAAAGCCGGATTGCACCTGGATCCTGAAGATATGATGCTAGATAAATATGCTTTAAAACAGGAACACCGGCCGGTGGCCGGCATATCCCTGCGGGAATGGCCGGGATTTGAAAAGAAAAGTCAGCAGGTAATAGCCGGTTTGGGTGATGAATTATGCCGGCAGGGATGGCAGGTAGTGTTTTTGCCCTTCCACTACCCCGCTGACCTGGCCGTTTGCCGTCAGGTGGCTGGTTTGATGAAAAACCCGGGAATTATTCTTGAGCAAAAAGTAAACTCAGTGGAAATGGCATCCGTAATTTCGCATCTGAACCTGCTGATTGCCATGCGCCTGCACGCCTTAATTTTGGCTGCCGTTGCCAGCGTGCCCCTGGCCGGTATCTCCTACGACCCCAAAATAAACCGTTTCCTGGAACAACTGGGACTTGCGCCGGTTGGAAAAGCGGCACATCTGGACTATCCGGCCTGTCTTGCTGCAGTTACGAATATCCTAGCCGATCCTGACGGGTTCCGGACAAATTTACGGCAGGCAATACAACCTCTGCGCCGGCAGGCACAGGAAACCGCAGCATTGACTTTGAACTTGATTCGCAACGATTCTTAGAAAACACTTTTGGAGGTGGCAACAGTAGATGAAATCTCCGGCAATAAGGATACTAATCGGTTTATTAATTAGCGGGACAATTGTTTTCTGGGGAATAAACAGTAGGGCCGGCGCCCAGGCTGCAGAGACAAAGACGATCGCCAGCCAGGCAGAGCAAAAGCCACCGCCCACCCCGGAAATTAGACCCGGTGGAGAATTGATTCCCGGCGGGGTTAAGTCTTTTGCCCAGGCATTAAAAAGCGCACAGGAAATAGCGCCGGGCGTGAAGTATTATCCCCTGGAAGGCCGGAACTGGCAGGGAGAACCACTACGCGGGTATATGATAGAAGTAGATCCCACCTTGCCCCTTATGGAACTCCGCGTGGCAACAGGCAAAGACATTCTGGGAAAAAAGGAAACACTAAGTGAACTGGCCGCCCGGCACGGAGCGATAGCAGCAGTAAACGGAGGGTTCTTTGACTCTTCCAACGGTTGGCCAATCGGGTACCTCGTGCAGGATGAGCAATTGTTGGTAGCATGGAATATGTTGCGTACTTCCGTCGGCTTTACTGAACAGAATAAGATAACCTCGGGTTATTTTTCACCCCAGATCTCAATACGGGTGGGTGATGACGGACCCAACCTGAAAACTGATGGTATAAATTGTTCTGCCCTGGAAAATGAGATTACCCTATATACTCCGGCTTGGGGTAACAATGTTCAAATTCCTTCTGACGGGTTGGGAATAGTGGTTGCGCCTGATCAAGACGGACATCAGATAATTGACTACATAACAACAGGAAATGCCGAAATACCTGCAGGCGGTTTTGTGCTTACCCTGCGGGGAGAAAAAACCGCTCTCGGAGCAAGCCTGGTCGCGGGCACACCGGTCAAATTGGAAATTAACTATGATCAGCAATGGAAGGGCTTAAAGCACCTGGTTACCGCCGGCCCACTGTTGGTAGAGGAGGGGCAGCCTGTTCTGCAGGGTGTGGCAGAGGGTTTCCGGGGAAACATCCTGGGAACCGTTGCCCGCACGGCTATTGGCGTCAACAAAGAGGGCCGCGTCCTTTTGGTAGTGGTAGACGGTAAAAAACAGGATTGGAGCGTCGGTCTTACCCTGGAAGAACTGGCTTACCTGATGGCCGACCTGGGGGCCGTCAGGGCGGCAGCCTTGGATGGTGGGGGCTCCAGCGGCATGTGGGTAAAGGGTAAATTGGTCAGCCGGCCTTCCGATGGTAAAGAAAGGCAAATAGCAAACGCCATTTTAGTTCTTCGCCAGTTGCCAGTCTATATGGACGACCGGCGGCTGTTTTTTGATGTGCCGCCGGTAATGGAAAAAGGCCGGGTGCTGGTGCCCATGCGGCGGATCTTCGAAGCCTTTCAGGCTGGGGTAAACTGGGATGAGGAAACTAAAACCATTACTGCCACGAAGGATAGTAATACAATTGTCTTAATTGCAGGGAAGCAGGAGGCCCTGATCAACGGCAATGTCTACCACCTGGATGTCCCGGCTAGTGTCGTGGAAGGAAGGGTGATGGTTCCCCTGCGCTTCATCAGCAAGGCCCTTGGCGCAGAGGTAACCTGGCAGGGTAAGCCGCCCGGGGTATTCATCCGGAGCCAGGACAATTATACGAGGGAGGAGAAAAAATGAAGGGCTGCAGGAAAGTGTTAACCATCCTTTTTTCAGGACTGCTTTGGTGTGTCTTTTACCCTCTACCCATACTTGCTCAGGAAATGACGCAGCAACTACCACCTGCAACAACTGAACTTGAGTACCGGGACGAGATCACCTTCAACCACCCCAACTACGTGGAACAACTGGACAACGGCAACCTGCTGGTTTGCCGGATCGGTTACCGGAAACCGGAGGTAGTGGAGCTTACTCCGGCAGGCCAACAG
Organism: Desulfotomaculum sp.; assembly: GCA_003457075.1. GTDB lineage: Bacteria > Bacillota > Desulfotomaculia > Desulfotomaculales > Nap2-2B > UBA4053. Next base: position 8,536 of record DMIY01000089.1, read on the forward strand.
GTCTGGTCATTTTCAGGCTTGCAGGCCAGCAGCGCCCAACGGCTTTCCAACGGCAATACCCTGATTGCCGATTCCGGGGCGCCAGGCAGCCCGTTTATACCACGGGTAATAGAAGTAACACCGCAGGGTCAGACAATATGGGAGTATCGTTTGCCTTCCCTGACTCAGGCGCCTCGTTACGCCGAACAACTGCCCGGCGGTAATATTCTGATCACCCTGCCCTTTAAGATTATAGAGGTAACCCGTGACAAGAAAATCGCCTGGTCCTATGGTTGGGGCCGGCCAGTTAAAACCGGTACACGCGGATACCTGGCCAACCCCCTGCAGGCTACCCGCCTGGCCAACGGAAACATCTTGATCGTCGACAGCGGACTAACCGGCGGGAGAGTATTCGAAATTACACCAGGCAAAGATATTGTATGGCAGTACGGAAACCAGCAGGCGACCGGACCGGCAGGCACTGAAAATAAACCGGACTACCTCAGGCTTCCCACGGGCGCCCTGCGTCTACTTAACGGAAACACTCTGATTGCCGACGCTCTTTCATCTGCTTTGCTGGAAGTTTCACCTGCGGGGGAACTGGTATGTACCCTTTCCTGGAAAGATGCTCTTTCCGGCCTGCCAGTCATGAACCAGTGGCGGGTAACACCACGACAGGAAAACAAAGTTATAGTTCCCTGTACCCTGACAAATTCCTGTTCCAGGATACTGGTAATTAAATTACCGGTGTTTTTTCAGTAAATCCGCAGGTTTTGAGATCGCTGGCCGTTTTTTCTTCTTTGGAGGTTTTGAGGTCAGACTCCAGGTTTTAGGGTTAAACTCCTTAAAAAACCTTTTTCCTGGTCAATTCCTCCTGAACCTCGTTTAAAGCCTCCCCAAAGCGCTGGAAATGGACAACTTCTCTTTCTCTTAAAAAGCGCAGGGCATCCTTGATCCCCGGGTCGACGCTTAGTCTGATCAGATGTTCATATGTAGTACGGGCTTTTTGTTCGGCAGCCATGTCTTCGTGCAGGTCGGTGACCGGATCACCAGTGGCCTGAACATAAGCGGCAGTCCAGGGTACGCCGTTGGCATCGGCCGGATATACGGCATGATCATGTTCAGTAAAATGAGAACCCAAATTTGCCTGCTCGAGTTGTTCTACGGGGACTCCTTTTAACAGCTTGTAAATCATGGTTCCGATCATTTCCCAGTGGGCCAGTTCCTCTGTTCCAATATCGTTCAACAGCCCCTTGGTTTTGTTGGTGGGCATGGTATATCTTTGCGTAAGGTAGCGAACGCCGGCGGATAATTCGCTGTCCGGACCGCCGTACTGCGCCATGAGGTACCTGGCCATGCGGACGTCTGGCTGTGTAACACAGATTGGATATTCCAGTTTTCTTTCATAAATCCACACTTTCTTAAGCCCCTTTCTAGCCTGAAAATAACTTTATTTCTATAGGGATTTTATATGTCCCAGGGCCATGGTTGTTCTACCCATTGCCAGGGGTATTTACTGGGCGATAAGCCGTATACGGCCAGGGGGCCGTAAAGACTTTCGTATTGCACTTTAAGCTGGTTCAACTGTCCTGTTGCTTTGTTGTATTCGTTAAGTGGTTCCTGTTCGTCAGGGTGGGTGTCCAGGTATAAAGTAAGTTCCACGGCGACAAACTCCAGTTGTTGTATTTCGCTTAACATCTGCAATTGCTGTGGGTCCACGGTAATTCCTCCTTGTAATGGATTAGGGGTAGGGGCGGTACAACTCCGGGAATAGAGTCCCTTTTTTCAATGCTTCAGCAGGGCTGTAGATTGCCCCGTAACGCTGCCGGGGAACATAAGCAGTGGCCAATTTTACGGGAGGATAAACTGCGCTGGTGTGCAGACCGGATGAATGATTGGTTGTGGCGGCACGTGATTCACCCGATCCTTCCTTTGCAAGACGATTCTTATCCATAAAAACACCTCCTGATTACTTAATTTTTTGGTAGAGTTGGTAAAGTTTGTTGTCGTAGTAGTATAGTATGCAGTGATTACTCGAGATGACACAAGCATTTGACATTCGCCTGAATGCTGTTCTTGTCTCTTATTAAAAAATGACGGTTATTTTTAGTACTACAGCGTAGTATTGCNNTAAATTACGCTGTAGTGTTAGTTATAAATGTACTTTGAATTGTAAACCTTAATAAAAGAATTAAAGATTTGAGGGTGGCAGATCTCGTAATTGAGGCGGATCTATTGAAGGATGACATTGTCAGGCTTTTAATTGTAATGCTTTTTGTATTATCAGGAATAAGTCCTGGTATTGCAGGGCCGGCCGCGGGAACATCTTCTGAGAAGCCGGCCACATCTCTGGAGATAATAAACTGTACGGTGGTTATAGACCCCGGGCATGGAGGTGCGGACCCGGGGACGATTGGTTACCGGGGTACGTTAGAAAAGGATGTTGCTCTGGCTGTAAGCAGCCGGCTGGCATCTTTTCTTGAGCAGGCAGGGGTAAAGGTGGTAATGACTCGCGGCAAAGACCAGGAACCGGACGATTCCGGTAAAGAAAGCCTTTCTCTTACCAAAACACAGGATCTTGCCCGGCGGGTGGCTATAGCCAACCAGTCAAAGGCAGACCTTGTTTTAAGTATTCACTTGAATCATTTTTCTGACCGTACGGAATATGGGGCACAGGCTTTTTACCAGCATGGTTCACTTACCGGGAAAAGACTAGCCCAGTGTATTCAGACCCAGCTTAATGGTTTGCTGGTGGATTCCGGACGGCAGGCGCTGGCGGGAGATTTTTTTGTGTGCCGCAATTCGCAAATGCCGGCGGTAATTGTAGAAGTGGGCTTTTTAAGCCATCCTGAGGAGGAACTGGCGCTGAATGACCCTGCCTACCAGACCAGGGCTGCCTGGGCCATCTATAGTGGCTTGGTGAATTATTTTTATTAGCAGGAGGAACTTGAGCATGTGTTTTAAAAAACTGGTGGTTTTGATTGTGATGGTCCCTTTTATTTTTGTGAGTTCTTGTTCCATCTTTCAAAAGCGGGCGGCCAGCTTCCAGCCGGAACCTGATTACGCACCCATTAAAAAGCAGATCGAAAAATTTATTGCCGGCAGGCAAGACGCCTATGGAATTTATTTTCAAGACATGGGTTCGGGGAAAGGTTTTGGCATTAATGAAGACAAACCAATGGTGGCGGCAAGCACGATCAAAATGCCTCTTTCTCTGTATCTTGGCACTCTGGCCGCAGAGAAAAAGCTCGACTGGAACACCAGGGTGGCCTACCAGCAGTTTACCGATTACGAGGGAGGAAGCGGCGTTTTGCGTTATATTGCCAGGGAGGGAGATCGTTATTCGCTGCGTGTACTCAATAACCTCTCTCTTACGATTAGTGATAATGTTGCTTTTCGTATGCTGGCACGCTACGCGGGCCGAGATAACTTCGTGCGTTTCATGAAAGAACTCGGTGGCAAGACTGTTTACCCCAGTGGCCGCAATATCACCACAGCGCGGGACATGGGCCTTTATATACAGGCCGTGCTGGATTTTGCCAGGCGGCATCCGGAGGAGGGGAAACGCATGCTGGACGACCTCTCTTATTCTGTTTATCATGTCGGACTGCCGGGGCTGTTGCCCGAAAGCGTGGTGGTGGCGCACAAGGAAGGTGATTTAGACGAAGGGGTCGTGAATGACGCAGGCGTGGTTTTTTGCTCCCGGCCTTATATCCTGGTAGTGTTGTCGAGCGGTGCGGAAAATTTGGACGAAGGCTTCCGGGACATCGCCAGGATCAGCAAGATGGCCTATGATTTTCAAGAAAAGCTATAGGGGCCTGATGAGGTATAACTTTGATTTTCCTTCACATAATAGGTTTAGTGGTTGGGCTTTTACATAAAAGGCTGACATCTAACTATCGACGATTATTTTCTGAGGAGTTCCCCATGATGGTTGACGCCCTCTCCACAAAGCATGAAAATAGCATGCTTGCCGTTCGCTTGCAAGGAGCTACTTATGCGTAAGGCCGGTAACGAGACACGGCGCAGGTGAGGTTAGCGAATCGGCTTAAGCGAATCGCGCGGATAACAGTATGCAAAAAAATCAACAGCGAACGCTAGAGAAGCTTTGTGACGCTAGAAAACCAAGGAACCACGCGCAATATGCAGCGCT
>DMIY01000088.1 GCA_003457075.1 Desulfotomaculum sp.
CTCCGGAGGAGCAGGCTGAAAACCGTTACGGTCAAGTAGGTCTTAAGCCGCATTTTCCTGCGTTAGAGGGAAGGGGTATCGGAAAATTATTCCCGTACTTTCAGGTAAAGAGGTTCTGCAGCAATTGACGGCGGCAGAACAAGTAGGGTGGTAACGCGGTGAGCGTAATGCTTCTCGTTCCTTAGAAGGTGAGAAGTTTTTTAGTTTGAAGGAGTAATGTTTCCCGTGCCTTGTGTTTGAGGGGGCCGTGTGAACGGTCAATCAGGGTGGTACCGCGAAGAGCCTGCAGCTTTCGTCCCTGGGGGATGTTGGCTGCGGGCTTTTTTGATCTGAATGTCAGGGAGGGTGAATATTTATGGTGGTAGTAATGGATGTAAATGTTTCTGAGGAACAGATAGGTGAAGTTACCAGTCGCCTGGAAGAGATGGGTTTTCAAGCACACCTGATCCGGGGAGTAAGCAGGACCGTTATCGGCGCAGTGGGAAGCCGGGCTGTTGATACCCTGGGCCTGAAGAATTTGCCGGGAGTAGAGAAAATAATACCCATCATGAAGCCTTATAAGCTGGTAAGCAGGGAGGCCGGGGATGGAGCCGGCAGTGTGGTTGAAGCCGGGCCGGTTGCTATTGGTGGTCCCGAGTTGGCCGTAATGGCCGGGCCCTGTGCAGTGGAGAGCAGGGAACAGTTTCTGACTGCCGCTCATCTGGTTAAACAGGCGGGAGCAACAATCTTACGCGGGGGAGCCTTTAAGCCCCGCACTTCCCCCTACAGCTTTCAGGGATTGGAGGAAAAGGGTCTGGAGTTACTGGCTGAAGCTGCGGCTCAAACTGGTTTGGCGACGGTTAGTGAAGTAATTGACCAGTACAGCCTGGATATGTCAAGAGATTATGTAGATATTTTGCAGGTAGGGGCAAGAAATATGCAGAATTTCCGCCTTCTGCAGGCTGTGGGGCGTTCGGGCAAGGCAGTGTTGTTGAAGCGTGGTTTGTCGGCGACAATAGAAGAATGGCTTATGGCGGCGGAATATATCATGTCCGAGGGAAACGGGAAAATAGTGCTTTGCGAAAGAGGTATCCGTACTTTTGAACCTTCTACACGCAACACCCTGGATTTGAGCGCTGTTTCGCTGGTAAAATGTTTAAGCCACCTGCCGGTGATTGTTGATCCCAGCCATGCAACTGGAGATCGCCGGCTGGTTAGCCCCATGTCCAGAGCGGCGATAGCTGCCGGTGCGGATGGTTTGTTAATTGAGGTGCACCATGATCCGCCACGGGCGCTTTGTGATGGACAGCAGTCGCTTTATCCGGATGAATTTGCCCGTTTAATGCTGGAGTTGCAGGCGATTGCGATGGTTATGGGGCGGGTGGCTGGCAAGTTTACAGGGCAAAATGCCCGCCGTTTTGTTGCAGGTGTCAGTGGATAAAGAACTGGAGGGAAATTTTTGTGATCAAGAAAATTGGCTACCTGGGACCACCGGGGACATTTACTGAGTTGGCGACCCGGTCTTACCTGGAGAAAATTGCTGCCGGCAACGGTGGAGAATCATTTGAAGCTGTATGTTTTTATTCGCTGGCGGATATATTGTCTGCGGTAGAAGCAGGAGAATTAGAGGAAGGAATACTGCCGCTGGAAAATTCAACGGAGGGGCCCGTCAATCAAACCCTGGACTTGCTGGCACACCGTTTCAAGCAGGTAAAAATTAAGGCTGAAGTGATCCTGCCGGTGATTCACCAGTTGCTGGCTCATCCGGGGGTCGGACTGGGCGAGGTTGCCGCGGTAGTGTCCCATCCCCAGGCTCTTGCTCAATGCCGGGGGTTCATCGAGCGTTTTCTGCCCCGGGCGGAGATCCGGGAGGTGATCAGTACCGCCGAAGCAGCGCGGATTGTTGCCCGGGAAGCCGCCCCCTGGGCCGCTATTGGCACTGCACTGGTTGCCGGGTCTTACGGTCTGACTGTTTTGGCTGAGGATGTGAACGATTATCCGGATAATGCCACCAGATTTGTGGTGGTTGCGCTGGAAGATGGTGCTCATCTACCGGGTTGTAAGACTTCCATCATTCTTTCGGTTAAGGATCGCCCAGGTGCGCTTTATGACATTCTCAAGGAGTTTGCACAAAGCGGGATTAATCTTACGCGCATTGAGTCCCGTCCGGCCAAAAGCAGGTTGGGAGATTACCTTTTCTTTATTGATCTGGAAGGGCATCACCGGGATTTTTTGGTGCGCCAGGCATTGCTGGCTATTTCTGAACATACTGTAAGTATGCGGCTTTTGGGGTCTTATCCTGTTCGCGGTACAGGTGGCCGGCAGGAACCTGCGCCTGAATTACCGGTTTCCAGCTTATTAAAACAGTTAAGAGATGAAATTGATCAGGTGGATGGCAGAATAGTGGAGTTGCTGGGTAAAAGAACGCGCATCGTTAAGCGGGTAGGGAAGTTAAAGCCCTATCCTATGCAGGTAAGAGATCAGGAAAGAGAAAAAGAAATCATTCACCATGTCCGTTTCCTGGCCCGGAAGGAAGGGGTGGATGAACAGGTGGTTGAAAATATCTACCGCCTTTTGCTGGATCATTTTGTTTCCCTTCAAACTTCCGTTATGAAGCTTTAGCCGGGAGGTTTAAGCTTCTCCTGTCTGATTTGACTGCTATACTTCATCATCGTGTCTTTTGGATGTGGGATGTGATCCAGTTAACAATGCTTTCAAGGGTGGCGCCAGGAGTAAATATTTCTTTGGCCCATCCCATTTCCTTTAAAGTTTTAATATCTTCGTCCGGAACGGTGCCTCCGCCCATAATAATAATGTCGTCAGCATCCCGGCCCCGCAGCAGTTCATAGATCCTGGGGAAAAGGGTCATGTGAGCGCCGGACAGAATGCTTAAGCCGATCACATCAACATCTTCCTGGATGGCGGTTTCGACTATCTGTTCGGGGGTTTGGTGGAGACCGGTGTAAACTACTTCCATGCCTGCGTCCCGCAAGCCGCGGGCTACTATTCTTGCTCCCCGGTCGTGGCCGTCCAGCCCCGGTTTGGCTACCAATACCCTGATTTTACCAGCCATATATTCTATTCATCCTCCCTCGAAAATAGATTTTGCTTGCCGTTCGTTTGCCGTCGCTTCGATGCTACAGGCCGACGAGACATCGGCTTGGTTCGGAGCGAATCTGCCAGTGCTGCATATTGCGCGCGGCTCGTTAGTTTTCGAGCATCACAAAATTTAACAGTGCTTGCTGTTAGTTTTCCAGTGTACTGATACTAGCGCGATTCGCTTAAGCCGATTCGCTAACCTCACCTGCGCCGTGTCTCGTTAGCGGCCTTTCGCATATGTAGCTCCTTGCAAACAACGGCAAGCACTCAATTTTCATGCTTTGTGAAGAGAACGTCAGCCCTCATGGGGAGCTCCTCAGAATACAGGTTTTTCCCTGTATTCGCTAAAGACTTCCTTCATCACCTGGATAATCTCTCCTTCCGTGGCGTATGCCCGCACGCATTCTAAAACATAGGGCATTAGGTTCTCCGTTCCCTGGCAGGCCTGGCACAGGTTATCCAGTGTTTCCCTGGCCATCAAGTTATTCCTGTCGCGGCGTAATTTTTGCAGCCTTGCTATTTTTTCTTTTTCTATCCCGGGGTCGATTTTTAAAATTTCGATCTCCGGTTTTTCATTTTGGTTTATGAATTCGTTAACACCTACCACGATGAATTTTTTACTGTCGACAGCTTGTTGATAGCGGTAGGCAGCATCGGCGATTTCTTGCTGCAAGTAATTCTGATCAATGCAGGCC
>DMIY01000060.1 GCA_003457075.1 Desulfotomaculum sp.
GCGGCACAGGTATCTACCATCTTGAAGGCAGGAAGAATGCCGTATTGTTTGCGTAAATCCCTTACCTGCATGGGGTCGAGGCCGGTAAGCCGGCCGATCTGGCTGTCGCTATAGCCAAAAACCTTGGCCATCTTTAAAAGTTCGGCAGTCAACCGGCTGCTTGCAGAACGCAGTGCTCCTTCTAAAACGACGATGTTTTTTATTTTCTCCAGGAAGAAGTAATCGATGGACGTCAACTGGAATACCTCGCGCATGGCCCATGACCGGCGGAAAGCCTCGGCAATGGCAAACAACTGTTCATCATTAGGATGGCTGAGTCTTTCCTGCAGTTCCATTTCTGTCCAACTACCGCAACCTTTCAACTGCAGGCCGTCTACGCCGATTTCCAGGGAGCGCACGGCTTTTAGCAGGGCTCCTTCCATTGTGCGGTCAATGGCCATTACTTCGCCGGTGGCCTTCATCTGTGTACCCAGCAGGCGGTCCCCGCTTGCAAATTTATCGAAAGGCCAGCGGGGAATTTTGACCACTACGTAGTCCAGTGCCGGTTCAAAGCAGGCGCAGGTTTTTCCCGTGACGGGGTTGGTTATTTCGTCTAGGGTAAAACCGATGGCGATTTTGGCGGCCGTTCTGGCAATAGGATACCCGGTAGCCTTGGAGGCCAGCGAACTGGAACGGCTTACCCGCGGGTTGACCTCAATGACGTAGTACCTGAAGCTGTGAGGATCCAGGGCAAACTGAATATTGCAGCCCCCTTCTACTTTTAAGGCGCGGATGATTTTCAAAGCGGCGGTGCGTAGCAGTTGGTATTCTTTATCGGCCAGGGTTTGGGAAGGAGTTACGACGGCGCTGTCTCCCGTATGGATGCCAATGGGGTCGATGTTTTCCATGTTGCAAATGGTTATGCAGTTGTCCTGGCCGTCCCGCATTACCTCGTATTCGATTTCTTTCCAGCCGGCAACGCTCTTTTCCAGCAATACCTGGCCAATGGGACTTATTTTCAAGCCCCTGTCGATAATTGCGGCAAGCTCTTCTTCTGAGCGGGCCATACCGCCTCCTGTGCCCCCCAGGGTAAAGGCCGGGCGGACAATAATGGGATAATCAATTTCCCGGGCGAAGGAAAGAGCGCTTTCCAAGTCGTTGACAGTGGCGCCAGGAGGCACGGGCTCGCCGATTGACAGCATAGTTGCCTTGAACAATTCCCGGTCTTCGGCCCGGTGGATGCTTTCCAGGGAGGTACCGAGCAGTTTAACTTCAAACTGATCCAGTACACCTTCCTGGGCCAGTTCACAAGCCAGGTTCAAACCTGTCTGGCCGCCGAGGGTGGGCAGGAGCCCTTGGGGGCGTTCCTTTTTGATGATCCTGGCCAGGCATGAGCAGGTGAGCGGTTCGATGTATACCTGGTCGGCGATATGAAAATCGGTCATAATGGTAGCCGGGTTGGAGTTTACCAGTACCACCTGTACTCCTTCTTCCCGCAGGGCGCGGCATGCCTGGGTGCCTGCATAATCAAATTCGGCTGCCTGGCCGATAATAATGGGGCCGGAGCCGATGACCAAAACTTTTTGAATATCTTGATGTCTGGGCATGTGGCCCTCCTCCTAAACGTCAAACCTTACCGGCGATGATCGGAAAAAAGCTTTGTGCCTATGCGCCTTTTCCCTAAATTGTGGAGAGGACGCCGGCCAGTATGCCCACAGCCCTGTCTACGTCACCGGTGGTAATTGTGAGCGGTGGAAGAAAGCGCAGGATATGACCGTCCACACAATTGATTAAAAGACCCCGGTTTTGGCATTGACTTACAACTTCTTTGCCTTCCACAGGACCTTCATTGGATAATTCTACACCTAGCATCAAACCCAGGCCGCGCACCTCGCGGATGAATGAAAATCGATTGGCCAGGGACTGCAGGTGTGCTTTGAAGTAATCTCCCACCCGGCCGGCATTTCCAATTATATCGTTGTTTAGCATGAATTCCAGGGTTGCCAGGGCAGCAGCACAGGCCAGGGGGTTGCCGCCGAAGGTTGAGGCATGATCTCCCGGGCCGAAGGCACAGGCCACCTCCCCGGTGGCTGCCATGGCGCCGATGGGGAATCCGCCGCCCAGGGCTTTGGCCAGGGTGAAAAGATCAGGGTCTACGTTATAATGGTGATGGGCTAAGAAGACGCCCGTACGCCCCAGGCCGCATTGCACTTCATCAAAGATGAGTAAAAGGCCATGGCGGTTGCAGAGTTCCCGCACCCCTGCCAGGTAATCTTTCCTGGCCATGTGAATACCACCCTCCCCCTGCACGGGTTCCAGCATTATCGCGCAGGTGTGTGGGCCGATGGCAGCCTCGAGGGATTCAAGGTCGTTGAAAGGTACGTGTTTAAACCCGCCGGGCAAGGGTTCGAAACCCTGCTGGTATTTATCCTGGCCGGTAGCGGAAAGGGTAGCCAGAGTACGTCCGTGAAAAGATTTTAAGGCTGTAATGATTTCGTATTTTTCCGGGCCGTAGTTTAGCTTTGCATTTTTCCGGGCCAGTTTGATGGCTGCCTCGTTTGCTTCGGCGCCGCTGTTACAGAAAAAAACACGATCCCCGCAGGAATGTTCTACCAGTAGTTGAGCCAGCCGGGCCTGCGGCTCGATGTAATACAGGTTGGAGATGTGCATCAGGGTACGCGCCTGAGTAGCGATAGCTTCCACTACGGCGGGATGGCAGTGACCCAGGGAGCACACCGCCAGGCCGGCAAGGAAATCGAGGTATTCCCTGCCTTCGGCGTCCCACAGGCGGACTCCTTCTCCCCGTACAGGGGTTAAAGGAAGCCGGCCGTAAGTGTTCATTACGTATTTATTGCTCAGTTCCATTATTTGTTCGCTGGTCAAAAGACAAAACACTCCTTCAGAAAATAGATTTTGCTTACCGTTCGTTTGCCGTCGCTTCGATGCTACAGGCCGACGAGACATCAGCTTGGTTCGGAGCGAATCTGCCAGCGCTGCATATTGCGCGTGGCTCGTTAGTTTTTTTGCCCCATGAACTTTGCGGGCGTCCACTTAGTTTTTTAGTATCCTGTTACCTGCGCGATTCGCTTAAGCCGATTCGCTAACCTCACCTGCGCCGTGTCTCGTTACCGGCCTTTCGCATATGTAGCTCCTTGCAAACAAACGGTAAGCACGCAATTTTCATTGTACTACCATCGTTCCAATACCTTTGTCTGTAAAAACTTCCAGCAAGATAGAGTGGGATACCCGCCCGTCCAGTATATGTGTGGTTTTTACGCCTCCTGCCAGGGCGCAGGTACAGCACTCTACTTTCGGGATCATGCCTCCGTCAATAATCTCCCTGTTGATCAGTTCAGGTATTTCGCCGGCATTGACGACAGATATAAGTGAGTTTTTATCCTCGCGGTTTTCTAGGATACCTTCTGTGTCGGTAAGGATAACCAGCTTTTCTGCCTTTAAAGCCACGGCCAGTTCTCCGGCGGCATGGTCGGCGTTGATATTATAGCTTTCTCCGGTTGGTCCCGCGGCTACGGGGGCTACCACCGGAATGTAGCTTTCGCCGATCAAAGTATGGATTATTTGCGGGTTGACTTTTATGATTTCACCTACCAGGCCGATATCTACTGTAGCTACGGTGCCGTTGGGGTGTTTTATCTGGCCCGGCTTGCGTCTGGCCTGGAATAGTTCTGCGTCCTTGCCTGAAAGGCCTACGGCTTTTCCGCCAAAACCATTGATCAACGAGACGATTTCCTTGTTTATCTTACCCACTAGCGTCATTTCCACGATTTCCATAGTCTCATCATCGGTAATCCGCAGGCCGTTTAAAAAACGGGACTTGATGTCCAGTCTTTTCAGCATGTTGCTGATTTCCGGCCCGCCGCCGTGGACAATTACCGGGTTGATGCCTACGTATTTCATCAGTACTACATCGGTGAGCACTGCCTTTTTCAGTTCGTTGTCGGTCATGGCGTGGCCGCCGTATTTAATCACTACTGTTTTACCGTAAAACTTTTTTATGTAGGGCAGTGCTTCCACCAGAATGGCAGCTTTTTCACCCGGGCTGATCGTAGACAAATTTATGCCTCCTATGATATATTTCCTTTTTAATTACGTCCGGTAATGGGCATTGATCCTTACGTAGTCGTAGGTGAGGTCGCAGCCCCAGGCGGTGGCGTTAAAAGAGCCGGTTTTTAGGTCAATTAAGATTTGGGCGGTGCTGGCTGCCAGTGTCTCAAGCGCCTCATTTTCACTAAAAGACAGGGAACAGCCGCTTTTGGCTACCTGGATTCCGTTTAAGAAAATATCTACCTGGCCAGGATCGAATTCTGCTCCTGAATAACCGGCGGCGCACAAAATGCGGCCCCAGTTTGCATCTTCTCCAAAAATGGCCGTTTTAACCAGGTTTGAACCGGCTACTGCCCTGGCAGCCAGGCGGGCCCCTGCTTCAGTGGGGGCGTTTATTACCTGTACTTCCAGCATTTTTGTTGCTCCCTCGCCATCGCGGGCTAAGGATTTGGCCAGATGAGTACATACCCGGGTCAGGTTCTCACGAAAAAAGTAGTACTCCTTGCTTTCTTCTGTAATCTCCCGGCTCCCTGCTTTTCCGTTGGCCAGCAGCAGTACCATGTCGTTGGTGCTTGTATCCCTGTCTATGGTAATCATGTTAAATGAGCGGTCTACAGCGTAACGCAGGATGTCTTTCAGGCAACCCGGTGCGATCCCGGCATCGGTGGTGAGGAAACAAAGCATGGTGGCCATGTTGGGATGAATCATGCCGGACCCCTTGGCCATTCCTCCTATGGTTATCCTGGCGCCGTTTAAAGAAAAACAAACAGCAGCTTCCTTGGGCTCAGTATCAGTAGTCATAATTGCTTCTGCCGCCGCCCCGCTGCCGTCTTTGTTCAAAGCCGCGGCAGCAGTGGCGATGCCGGGCAATATCTGTTCCATGGGCATGGGCTGGCCGATTACCCCTGTGGAGGCTACCAGCGCATATTCACGGGGAATCTTCAGCAGCCGGGCAGCTTCTTCTCCCATGGAAAAAGCGTCCTGTAACCCTTGTTTGCCGTTGCAGGCATTGGCGTTGCCGCTGTTTATGATTACTGCCTGCGCCCATCCCCTGCTTGCCCGTTCCATGGTTAACAAAAGGGGTGCAGCCTTTACCCGGTTGGTGGTG
>DMIY01000006.1 GCA_003457075.1 Desulfotomaculum sp.
TTGGTTACGCTAAATATTAATATAGACAAGAAAATAATTTTCAATCTATTTTCATTATCTTATTGAAGAAAAGCACCGGCAATTGGAGGCTTTCAATACCTTTGGCTAAACTGAAACTGCTTCAGGTAATCACCCTTTCGGAAACGGGCGGAGCGCAAAAAGTGCTTTACCATATAGTGGCCGGACTTCCCCCAGCTTATTTTGATGTAACGGTGGCTTGTGCTCCAGGCGGAGAGTTGGTAAAGTGGTTAAAAGAACTAGGTTGGGTAATGGTGGTAGAGGTACCCCAATTATGCCGGGAAATTTCACCTTTGCAAGATGTGACCGCCTTATGGAAGCTTTATCGTTTAATACGCAAAGAACGCTTTGATATTGTGCATTGCCACAGTTCCAAAGCGGGTATCCTGGGCAGGCTGGCGGCTTGCCTGGCGGGCGTAAGGAAGATTATTTTCACGGTTCACGGCTGGGGGATTACTCCTGAGCAGGGTTGGTGGGAGAGGTTTGTTTATCTTCATGCCGAACGATTAGCAGGCCTGGTAAGCACTTGGGTAGTATGCGTATCGCAGGCGGATCACGATCGGGGTTTGGAGGAAAGGCTGGCTCCTGCTTCAAAATTTACCGTGATCTACAACGGTGTACCGTTGCCGGTGGACAGGGAAAAAGAACTTTTGGGAAAGGCCGTCGCTTCTTCAGCGAATAAAGATTTGCACTACGGAAATGGCCTGGTCTTTGGCCGGGAAGCCGGTCTATGGGAAGGGAGCCTGCGGTCAGAGTTCGGTCTTTCCCGGGATGCTCTTGTGATAGGAACTGTTTGCAGGTTAAGCGTTCAAAAGGCCCCGCTCTTTTTCCTGGAGGTGGCACGTGATTTATTGTTCCTGCCGCACTTTAATAAGAAGCTTTACTTTGTGTTGATTGGAGAGGGGCCTTTAAGACGGAAATGCATGGATTTTATTGGACAACACGGTTTGCAGGGACGTGTATTCCTTTTGGGCAACCGTGAAAACGCCGTCCGGTTGATGGCAGATTTCGATGTGTTTTGCTTGTTCTCCTTATGGGAGGGACTGCCGCTGACTATCATTGAAGCCATGCTCAGCGCTAAACCGGTGGTGGCTACCAGGGTTGGCGGTGTTTTGGAACTGGTGGTGGAAGGAGAAACGGGGTTTCTGTTGGCTCCTGGCGCCACTGAGACTGATAAGGCTGTTCAGTTGGTGGATAGCCTTTTAAAAAACCCTGACTTGCGGAAACAAATGGGGGAAGCAGGATATCGGGTGGCCAGGAAAAATTTTTCGCTGGAGCAAATGGTGGAGCGCTATAAGTCANNCTTTATACTTCTTGATAGATAGCTTAAGATACCTGGGCAAATACCCTTGTCTGTTGAGTTGATGGGGCATTCGTAGCTTTTGATAAAAGTAAGAAGAATCAAGGTGGGGTTGATATGGTTTCTATACTGCGCATTGACCGTGAGGGCGCCTGGTATGCTGATGATAACCAGATTATCCGCCGGGAAATTGTTCAATTATTTGCACAGCACCTGGAAAGGGATGATAACGGTGGTTTTATGGTTTGTCTGGGTCAGGACAGGATGCTGGTAAAGGTAGATAACGTGCCTTTTGTGGTTACTGGAATTATTCCGGGTGACGGGACAATAAGTGTGCGCTTAGCGGATGGCAGGGAACTGGAACTGCCGGAAGAGCCGGTAGAACTGGTGGGCGATGTGCCTTATGTTTCTTTAAGGTGGCCGCGCGATACCAGGATTGCCCGGCAAGCCTGGTGGCAGTTGACAGATTACCTTGAGGAAAACTGTGGGCAAATGAGGTTGTGTTACAAGTTAAAAACCTGGCCAATTGAAAGATTAGCTTAATTTATCTGCTGAAGTAGGAAATGAAAAAAACTTGGCGAACAATTACCTTATGACAAATAATTACCATGGAAGTCTGATCCCGGAAAATGGTGGTTTAATGGGTATTAAAATGTTTCGACTCCGGGCAATAAAACCAGTATTATCATATTTGCTGGCTGTTGGCGACCTGCTGCTGGTAGTTGCCGGTTTTTTCCTGGCGTTTAGTGTTCGCTTTCCAAAAGAGGTGCCTGTGGTTAACTGGCAGCCTTTTATTCAGATTGCACCATGGGTAGGGATAGCAACATTAATCCTGTTTGCCGGGTTGGGACTTTACGGGAACCGTCATAATGGGCTTACTTTAATGCTGCGGGGAGTTATTACTGGTATAGTAGGTGTGATGATTGTTACCATGGCCCTTACTTTCTGGTTTCGTGGTTTTGCCTTCCCGCGTAGTGTATTGATTCTGGCGGCTTTGATCCAGGTGTTAATGATCTGCGTCTGGCGGTATTTTTTCTGGCACGTGGAGCGTTGGTTGTACGGGCAGCGGCAATTACTGGTTATAGGACATTCTCCGGAAGTGACGGAAGTTCTTGGCAGGTTATTTAATTTGCCCCGGGGTTGGTTTAAGGTACGGCAGGTGCTGCCGCCGGAGAGGCTGAATGAGTTGCCGGCCTGGTTGTTTCAGGTAGATGCTGTTTTGATCGTGCCTTCGCTTTCCCGGGAAGATAAGGCAACTGTTTTAACTGCCTGCCTGGAGGCGCGTCGGGAGGCTTACGTTGTGCCCGACCTTTATGATATTATGCTGAGTCACGGCAATATGCTGCAGTTAGATGACCTGCCTGTGGTGGAGGTGCAGGATATCCGTTTATCGTGGCTGCAGCGGGCGACAAAAAGGACGATGGACCTGACAGTAGCGGGATTGGGCCTGCTGCTGCTTTTGCCCGTGGTGCTGGCTTGCGCGCTGGTGGTGGCAATTACTTCTCCTGGCCCCATTTTTTATTTACAGGAGCGTGTTGGCTTTAGAGGACGTCCGTTTTTGTTGTATAAATTTCGTACTATGGCAAAGGATGCGGAAAACTTAACCGGCCCTGTGCTGGCTGATGAGCAAGACCCCCGTATTACCCGTGCCGGACGTTTTTTGCGTGCCGTCCGGCTGGACGAGTTGCCGCAGTTAATCAATGTATTGAAAGGAAACATGAGTATTGTTGGGCCAAGACCGGAAAGGCCTTTCTTTGTTGAACAGTTTCTCAGCAAAATGCCCGATTACCGTTACCGGTACCTGGTAAAACCGGGGCTGACGGGAATGGCCCAGGTGTATGGCAAATATACTACCTCTGCTGCGGATAAGCTGCGCTATGACCTGTACTATATTCGTAACTATTCACTGTTGCTGGATCTGAAGATTGTTTTGCAAACCATTCCTGTGGCTTTGGGAGGCGAGGCGGCGCGGGGCCTGAGCAGCAAAACGGATTCAAAAAAAGAGGCTGTTATCCATGCTTTAGTAAATGATGTTGTTCAACAGACAGCGACGGGGAAAGAGGGATAGCGGCAGGTCATAACCTTTAACATAGCAATTTGTTTTAAAGTAAGGTAAGCGGCGGATGAAAATACCTGCCGCTTACCGGGTTTGCTGGAGATTTCTAACGGCAGGGAGAATTTTTATGTGATGATTGTCACATTTTATGCCTGAGTTCTGGTTGCTCCGTGCTTTATACCGTGTTATAATTTGCATGGTTGTTGGAACGGATTTAGTCATGGAGAAGGGGCAAGAGGTGGTAATAATGAAGCTGGCCATTTCCGGAAAAGGTGGGGTGGGCAAGACTACTGTTGCTGCTGCGCTGGTGAAGTCTTTTGCCCGTACCCACCGCTTGGTTTATGCTATAGACGGGGACCCGGATGCCTGCCTGGCTGCTGCCGTGGGAATTCCCGAAGAAACAGCCGGTCAGATTAAGCCGGTAGTGGAGATGAAGGACCTGATCCGTGCTAAAAGCGGGTCAGGGGCTTTTTACGTGCTTAATCCCAGAATGGACGATGTGCTTGAAGATTATTCGTATTCTCTTGATAACATCAGGTTTTTTCGGATGGGTGAAATAAAAAAAGGAGGTTCCGAGTGTTACTGCCGGGAGAACACCTTCCTGCGCGCCCTTGTTTCCTCCTTGTTTTTGGAACAGGATGAGGTAGTGATTATGGATATGGGGGCGGGTATTGAACACCTGTCCCGCGGTACTGCTAAAGGGGTGGATTTAATGCTGGTGGTGGTGGAACCCAGCCGGAACAGCGTTAATACCGCACGGCAGGTACAAAAGCTGTCTTTTGACCTCGGAATCAGGGAGGCTAAAATTGTTGGTAACAAAATCCGTTCGGAAAAAGAACGGGAGTTCATTGAAAAAAGTTTCCAGCGCAATGAGTTGCTGGGATTTATTGCGTTTGATCAAAGCGTGTGGGAAAGCGCCATGGAAACACCCGCTGCAGCGGGTGTAGGGAGAGGGCTGGCGGTTGATGTAGAGAGAATCAAAGAAAAAATAACGTAAAGTTTAACCATGGAGGTAAGCAATGCCAAGGTTTAGGGACACAGAACTGACCAGCCGGCCGTCGGATCAGGATAAACCCCGGCGGGTGAAAAGCCCCAAGGACGTAAAACGCTCTGTTGACCCGGCTGTGCTGGAAATGATTGATGTAGCCAGGGAACAGGGCGTGATTACTGCCTTTGACCGGGTGCTGGCCCAGCAGCCGCAGTGCCAGTACGGGTACAGGGGCCTTTGCTACCGCTTTTGCATGATGGGACCCTGCAGTATTAAGGCCGACGAGGGCCCGGCCAGCAGGGGCATTTGCGGCGCTAACGCCTGGACCATCGTTGCCCGCAGTGTGGGTCTGATGATTTTGACCGGGTGCGCTTCCCACGCCCAGCACGGCAACCATATTGCGCATGTTTTATATATGGTTGCCGGGGGGTATGCTCCTGATTACGCCATTAAAGATCCGGAAAAATTAATCCGTATCTGCAAGCAAATAGGAATAGAAACCGGGGGTAAAGAACTTCTCGATTTGGCCAGGGAACTTGCCGGTGCGGCATTAGAGGATTTCAGCCGCTTAAAAGGCGAAGGGGAAGCCACCTGGATAGCGAAAAAACAGATCAAAGACCGGCTGGAAAAATACAGAAGCCATTTAGTTATGCCCCACGGCATTCACGCCACCATTTCCGGCCTGGTCACTCAGGCGCATGTCGGCATGGATAACGATCCGGTAAACCTGGTTTTCAGCGCCGTGCGTGTGGGCCTGGCTGATCTTTCCAGTATGTGGCTGGCTACGGATATTTCAGATATTCTTTTCGGCACTCCGCAGCCGGTGCTTAGCGAAGCCAACATGGGCGTGCTGAATCCAAAGAAGGTTAATATAGTTGTTCACGGCCATAACCCACTGTTGAGTGAGATGGTCGTGGCTGCGGCCCGTGAAATGGAAGGTGAGGCTAAAGCTGCCGGAGCGGAAGGGATTCAGCTTTCCGGTATTTGCTGCACAGGTAACGAAGTGCTGATGCGTCAGGGTGTTCCCATTGTAACTTCCTTCTCTTCCCAGGAACTTGCCATCTGCACCGGTGCGGTGGATGCCATGGTGGTGGATGTGCAGTGCATC
>DMIY01000205.1 GCA_003457075.1 Desulfotomaculum sp.
TTCAGACACTCCCGCCGCAAGGGTGGGACGGTGGAGTTTGCTGATTATCGTGAATACACCGCTGGAGACGAACTGCGGCGGGTGGACTGGAAACCCTATGCCAGGCTGGGGCGGCTTTATATTAAGGAATTCCTTGATGAAAA
Source organism: Desulfotomaculum sp. (assembly GCA_003457075.1). GTDB lineage: Bacteria > Bacillota > Desulfotomaculia > Desulfotomaculales > Nap2-2B > UBA4053. Next base: position 144 of record DMIY01000205.1, read on the forward strand.
GCAGGATACGACACTTTTTCTCATTGATGCCAGCGCCTCCATGGACTGGGGCGGTAACGCCCATAAAGGGCGTTACGCCCTGCAAATAGCTGCTGGTCTTGGGATTTGCGCTTTAGCCGGTAACGACAGGCTGGTTTTGATTTTAACCGGCGGCAAAGAAGAGTTAAATATGCCAGAATATTTTACCAAGGAAAGCGGGGTGGAAATCTCTCCCGCGTTGAAAGGCCGGACGGCCATACCGCGCCTTTCGGCAATTCTTAAGGCAGTAACTTTTGGCGGTAAGGCCGGGCTGGCAGAAAGCTTACGTCACGCTTTAAATATTGTTTCCGGCATTAAGAATCTTTATGTTTTTTCCGACCTTTATGATTCGGCCGGCGTTGAGGAAACGCTTCGTCTGTCTGCGGGCCGTGATTTGGAAGTAACGCTTTTACATATTTTATCCCCCGAAGAAAGATTGCCTTCGGGGGAAGGAGAATATTTACTGGTAGATGCAGAGGCCGGGACGCAGGTGGAAATATCTTTGGGCCCCGCAGCATATCTTGCCTATTCCCGCCGCCTGGAAGGCTTTTACCAGACATTAGACAATTACTGCCGCCGCTGGTGGGTAAGACGGATCCTTTTGGACAGCGGCGAAGGCGCGGCGGACACGCTTTTCAAGACTCTTCCAAGGGCAGGAGTGCTTAAAACAAGGGGGTAAAATACATTGAGCTTGTTTTATCCGCAGGCCCTCTGGCTGGCTTTGACCATCCCGGCCATCCTGGCCTTATACATATTGCGCCCCCGGTACCAGCAAAAAACTGTCCCCAGCATTCTTCTCTGGCAGCAGATTTCCGTTCCCCGGCAGGCCACACGGCCCTGGCAGCGGTTAAAACCACAGCTTTTGCTCTGGCTGCAACTGCTGGCTGCGGCGCTGTTTACCCTGGGCGCTGCTGCCCCTGTCTGGTACTTAAATAAACCCTCTCCCGGCACAATTGTACTTCTGGACGCTTCGGCCAGCATGCAGGCCGTCGATTTGGGCAAAACGCGCTTTAATGCCGCTTTGTCTGAGATAGAAGCAATAGCTCTGGGGCTGGAAAAAGGCGCCCGGCTGACGGTGATTGCTTTTGACCGGCAGCCCATGGTGGTGGTGAATGAGAGCGGCGACTACAATGAAATCAGACGGGCCTTGCAGGAATTAAAACCCTCGCCTTTCAGCGCTGAACTTGGGCCGGCTCTTTCCCTGGCCCAGACTCTGGCCCGCGGAAAAACCCGGCCGCGTTTGCTTTTGTTGACCGATGGTGGTGTGGCCGGCCTGGATGAGCATCTGGAATTAAAGCTTATTGGTTCTAAGAATGCCGCCAACGTGGCCATCACTTCTTTAAACTTGCGCCCGGCCAGCGCCGGCCAGGCTGCTTTGGCCATGCTTGTCAACTACGGCGGACAGCCGGCCTCTGGGAAAGTTCAGCTTATAGCGGGTGGACAACTGCAAGAGGCAAAAAAATTTCATCTGGAACCGGGCAAGTCGTTTTCTTTATTATGGCCCGCTTTGCCGTCCGGCGTGCCTGTAGAGGCACAGCTTTACCCGGACGATGCCCGGATGGATCATTTCCTTTTGGACAACCGGGCCTGGGCCGTGCCTTTTGAGATCCGGCAAGGCAGGATTCTTCTGGTAACAAAAGGCAATCTGTTCCTGGAAAAAATGCTCAATATTTTACCTCATTGGGAGGTTTATAAGATAACACCGGAAGAATATCCCTCTCTTCTCGCGGGAGGGTACCCTTATGATCTTACCGTTCTGGACGGCCTGGCAAAACCTTTACCGCCGGGGGCTGTCTTTTTGCTTAACCCGCCGCCGGGCGAGATAACCGGAGGGTTATTCATTGGCGGAAAAACAAAGCCTGCTGAGCTTGTGCCGGAACCGGGCAGTCCTTTTGCGCCCTATGTCGATCTTTCTCAGGTTCATGTTGCCGCCGCCAGGAGCCTGGAACTAAGAGGTCAGTGGTTGAAGGATATAAACTCCCGGGGGAAGGTTGTAATGGCCCACGGGAACGACCCGGGGCGTAAAATAGCGGTGCTTGGTTTTGCCTTGGGCGATTCCGATCTGCCCTTGCGCCCTGCTTTTCCTGTTTTGATGCAAAACGTAATCTACTGGCTTTTGCCTCCTGACATGGGAGTACCTGCGCAGGTAAGGATGGGTGAAGAAGTTAAAGTCAATGCTTTGCCGCGGGCGCAAAAAATTACGGCGGAAAGCCCGGGTGACACAGTTGCCACACTGGCGCCGCCTTTTCCGCCTTCTCCCTGGGCGCCGGAAAAACCCGGCCTTTACAGGCTAACACAAACAATTCGGGAAGGTGAAACAAGGGTTTCCAGAATAACCCGTTTGGTGGCGGTTAACGGCTATAGCGACCGGGAATCGGATATTGCTGTAAAAAACATCCGTCATCCAAAAACAAAAAAAGCGCAGGTATCTTCTGCTGCCCACCGTCCCCTGCCTTTAACCTGGGGACTGGCTCTGGTTGCTTTGTTGGCGGTATTAACAGAATGGGGGGTGGCCAGCCGTGGGCGTTAGTTTTATTCATCCCTGGTGGTGGCTGCTCCTGCCGCTGTTGTTGCTGGTTACTTTATACCTGCGCTTTCCCTGGCTGGTGATGGCCCGCCGGGTTGGTGGTTCCCTGTGGTTTCTCGAGTTAAGGCGCCTGGGCATCCGGGTATTTATTTTGTTTCTACTTGTTGCTGTTTTAGCCGGATTTCACCTGGTCAGCGTGATTCAGCGCCAGGCGGTCGTTTTTGCTCTGGATGCTTCGGCCAGTGTGGGAGCAGCCAAAGATCAGGGGGAGCGGTGGATTCGTAAAGCCCTGGAAAAGAAGCCGGCTTTCGATCTGGCCGGTGTTGTTGCTTTTGGTGACAGGGTACTGGTAGAAGAACCACCTGTTAGAACACCAGGTTTTTTTAAATCAGGCGCCGATCCGGGCGCTGACACCAGCAAACTGGGTGAAGCGTTGAACCTGGCGCGGGCTTTATTGCCTGTAGATGCCAGAAAACGGGTGGTTTTACTTTCCGACGGGCGCGCTACCCACGGGGATACGGTGACCGTAGCCCGCCAGTTACGTGAGCAGGGGATACGGGTCGATGTGGTTCCAACAGGGGGAAGGGCCGGTCCGGACATACGGCTGGAAAGCGTGAAACTTCCCCCGCGGGTCCGGGTGGGAGAAACAAGCGCTTTGGAGATAACTGCAAAAGCAGACGGCGAAAGCAGGGCCACTCTTTTTCTGGAGCGGGACGGGAAACTGATCAGTTCTGCTGATGTGGATTTGCGTTCCGGGGAAAATCGCTTCAGCCTGCCGGCAGAGGCGGGAAACGCCGGTCTGCACAGTTACCGTGCTTACCTGGTGGCCAAAGACAGGCAAAAAGATGTTTTCTCCGCCAATAATGAAGGTGGGGCCGTCCAGGAAGTCAGCGGGCCGCCGCAAGTACTGGTCATTGCTCCCGGAGCGCAGGAGGCGGCAGTGCTGGTGCGCTCTTTGAAAGCCGCCGGCCGGGTCGGCATCGAAGTGGTTACTCCAGAACAAGCGCCGGCAGGTCTTACTTCCTGGGCTCGTTATCAGGCGGTATTTTTGGTTAATGTGCCGGCATATGATCTGGGTGAGCAAACTATGGCCGAAATAGAAGCTTACGTGCGTGACGGAGGCGGTGGCCTGGTAATGATCGGCGGCCCGGATTCCTTTGGACCCGGTGGATATACCGGTACCCCGGTGGAAAAAGCTTTGCCGGTGAAGATGGATATTTCCGGGCGCGGTGAACTCCCTTCCCTGGGCCTGATGCTGGTGGTGGATAAGTCAGGCAGCATGGCCGGCTATGCCGGTGAAGCCAGTAAAGTAGATCTGGCCAAAGAGGCCGCTGCCCGCAGCGTTTCTGTTTTAACAGACCGGGACCAGGTGGGGGTAATTGCTTTTGACACAAGCCCCTGGTGGGTGGTTCCTTTAGTGCCCGTTAAAGACAAGGATAAAATACGCGAAGAAATAGGACGCATTTATGCCGGCGGCGGCACAGAAATTTTCCCGCCGCTGTTTGCGGCTTACCAGGCCCTAAAGGAAGCGCCTACACAGGTTAAACATATTATTTTATTGACTGACGGCATCTCGGCAAGCGGCGGGCCTTATCAAAAACTGCTGGAGAATATGCGGCGCGATGGGATCACTCTCACCTGCGTCGCCGTAGGGCAAGAAGCTGACGCCGGGATGCTCAAGTCCCTTAGCGAACTCGGCAGGGGCCGTTTTTACGCCGCCTCCGACGCAGACAGCATACCTTCAATCTTTACCAAAGAAACGGTTATGGCCACGCGCAGTTTTGCCGTGAACGAAAGATTTGTACCGCAGGTGGCTTCTTCGAGCGTTTTATTGCAGGGAATCAATCAGGCGCCGGCATTGGAGGGTTATGTAACCACCTCACCTAAAGACAGGGCCGAGATGGCGCTGGTCTCCCACCGCGGCGATCCGGTGCTGGCCGCCTGGCAGTACGGGCTGGGCCGGGCAGTGGCCTGGACTCCGGATGTAGCCGGGCGCTGGAGTGCTTTCTGGATGGCAGGCCAGGTGTTTCCCAGGCTGTGGGGCAACATTCTTTCCTGGGTTTTGCCGGCGGTAAATACCAGTGCGCTTCAGATAAATACAAGAATTGAGGAAAACGGGGATGTTCAAGTAACCGTCGATGACCCGGCCCGCTGGCAGGAGGTTGTTAACTATTTACTAAAGGTTACCGGGCCTGCCGGGCAAACCAGTGACGTTGAACTTGCTCCCGCCGGACCGGGGCGTTATACCGCCCGGCTGCCGGCGATCAAAGCCGGCGCCTACCTGATTAACGTAGTCTCACCAAATGGCCGGGGGCAGGCCCTGGTGGCTCAAAGTTCACTGGTAATTCCTTACCCGGCGGAATAGAAAGAAACTGGTGTAGAGCTAACCCGTTTGGCCGAAATTGCCCGGGCCGGTGGAGGGGAGATATTGACTTCTCCGGAACAGGCATTTGCTCCCAACCTGGCTCCGGTGCGGGCCAGCCGGGATCTTTCCAGCCTGCTGCTGATATTAGCAGGTGTGTTGTGGCTTTTGGATATAGCGGGCCGGCGGCTGCATTTCGGTGCAGAAGAGCGGGAAGCCCTGAGAAAGGCCTGGAGCGGGATTAGGGAGCGGCTAGCCTTAAAGAGAACGCGCCGGGTATCCGAACCTTCGGCCCCCTGGGCTGATCAAACCCTGGTCAGGGTAGAGCGCCTGCGGGCACAAAAAAGAGGAGGAGGCGGTGTAGACAGGGAAAGTATGGAGCGGGAAAGAACAACCGGTCTAACCGGGCAGGAAACAGGAGGGCGAACGAAAGGCAGGCCGGATATTAAACAGCCTGTTATGCAGGAGAAACAAGATACCCGGTTGAAAGAAGATACCGCAGCCAGACTCCTGGCATCTAAAAGGGGACGTAAAAGGTAAAAACAAAAAAGTAACCCACCCTTGGTGCTGCATCACCAGGCCGGCAAATCGATCAAATAATTATTCACCTTACTCTACTACGCATCCATGAAGGCAGCGAGCCAGTGTTCCTTACAAAAAACGGCTACGGCGACATGGTTGTCATGAGTCTTGAAAAATACGAAAAAATCCGGCTTGAAAACGAGATTTTCGTTAAGCTCAAAGAAGCAGAACTCGAAGCCCGCACCACCGACGTTAGGTATAGCCATCCGGAGGTTTTCGGGAAAGCAAGGGAGCAACTGTGTAATGGGAAAAAAATATAAGCTGCGTTATTTAAAGCTGGCGCAATCCGACTTGTTGGATATTGTCAGCTATATCAGCGGCCAGCTCTAAATAAGTATTGTGTCCCCTTATTTCCAACCAAAGGAGCGTTTAAATGAAATACATAGTTTTAGTAGGCGACGGGATGGCTGATTATAAATACCGGGAACTGGGCTGGAAGACACCGCTGCAGTACGCCAAAACGCCGCACATGGATTTTCTGGCGGCAAACGGCGAAACCGGCCTGGTCAAAACGATACCGGACGGATTCCCGCCGGGCAGCGACGTGGCCAACCTCTCAGTGTTGGGGTATGATCCCTGCCTTTACTATACCGGTCGGTCACCATTAGAAGCAGCCAGCATGGGCATCGAGCTGGCGGAAAACGACCTGGCCTTCCGGTGTAACCTGGTTACCCTTTCGCCGGATGAGGTATACAAACAGAAGCGCATGATAGACTACAGCGCCGGCGAAATCTCTACCGAAGAGGCAAAAATATTAATCGCAGCCGTCAACAGAAACCTGGGCAGCGACGAGGTTCAATTCTTCCCCGGCATAAGTTACCGTCATCTGATGATCTGGCGAAACTGCACCGGTGACTCTACCTTGAACTTAACTCCGCCGCACGACATTTCCGGGCGTTGTATAGCCGGTTTTCTGCCCCGGGGAGACAAAGGCGGCGCCCTGCTCAATTTAATGGAAAAAAGCAGCCTATTCTTAAGCAGCCACCCGGCAAATTTAGAAAAGACAAAATGTAACAAGTCGCCGGCAAATTCAATATGGTTTTGGGGGGAAGGGAAACGCGCCTCACTGCCTCCGTTCCGGGAAAAATTCCGGCTCCAGGGTTCTGTAATTTCGGCGGTTGACTTAATTAAAGGAATCGGCGTATGCGCCGGACTTGCAGTAGTTAACATCCCGGGCGCCACCGGTAACATCCATACTAATTTCCGGGGCAAGGCCGTGGCCGCCCTGGCAGAACTGCGCCGGGGAAACGACTTTGTCTTCATCCATGTTGAGGCGCCGGATGAAGCCGGACATCAGGGAGATTTGGAGACTAAAATCAAGGCTATCGAAGAAATCGATCAAAAGGTGCTGGGCGAACTCCTGCGAACTCTTGGCGATTTCGGCCGGTACAGGATCATGCTTCTTCCGGACCATCCTACCCCCGTCTCGATAAAAACGCACACAAAGGAACCCGTTCCTTTTGTTATCCTGACCGGGGGTAATAAAACAGCTCGCAATAAACCGGCGACATTCGACGAAGATTCAGCCGGGGCAAGCAACCTGTACTTTCCTGCCGGACACCTGTTAATGGAATACTTTACGGAAATTGCTGGTTTAAGGCAAGTCTGAGTTTGTCGTGCAAAGGCGCTCAAGGCCGGCGCCTACCTGTTTCTGTCACTTCAAAGACCGCCGGGTAAAAGCGCACGTTACTGTTTGTTTCTACATTGTCGTCTGTGGACGAGATGTGAAATATGCCGCCAAGAAATTGAAAGAGGAAAGAGGTATAGGGGGTGAAGATCAATGAGGAAATTAACCATTAAATCAGGTCCTCTCTGTTGGACCGCTGTTATTTACGATACTCCCACCGGGCGTTTAATCGGGCAAGCCCTGCCGCTAAAAGGACATGCCAACCGGTGGGGCGAAGAAATCTACTTTTCGATTCCAGTAAAAGCCCAATTGGAACCGGGGGCTTCTGAAGTGGTATCCAGGGGAGATTTGGGATACTGGCCCACGGGAAGTGCGTTCTGCATTTTTTTCGGACCGACCCCGGTCAGTCATGGAGATGAAGTCCGGGCAGCCAGCCCGGTCAATGTGTTTGGCTGCGTGGAAGGAAATCTTGATAATTTGCGCCAGGTGGAAGATGGAGCGGAGATGGTTATAGAGCAAGGTTAGCCGGACAAAAAGGGTTATTATCAAAATAATAGGGATTGAATTTTTTTTGCAGGCTCTTTTTCTCAGATCCTTCCTTTCATAAAACCATAAGTTGCAGAGGACAATAATGGTGAAAGGAAGGATTTCATGTTTAGAACAATATTTATGCTTTGCGGCTTTATAATAGTTGCGCTGTTGCTTCTTTTTGTTGTCCCGGCCGGCGCCTATGCTGTCCCTCCTGCGATTACAGCAGATGCTGCCGTTTTGATGGATGCCGTCACGGGACAGGTTTTTTATGCTAAAAATTCTTATAAGCAATGTCCTCCGGCCAGCTTGACCAAGATCATGACCGCCATTATTGCCCTGGAAAACGGCAAGCCGGATGATGTTGCAACTGTAAGCAGAAAAGCGGCCTCGATTTCCGACGGCTCAATAATTGACCTGCATCCTGGCGAAAAAATAACCCTGCATAATTTGCTTAAGGCAGCTTTGATTTCCTCGGCTAATGACAGTACGGTAGCCATTGCCGAGCATGTGGGAGGTTCGGAAAGCAGGTTTATCGAAATGATGAATACCAAGGCCATACTTTTAGGCGCCTTGAATACGCGTTACGCCAATACCAACGGCTACACGCATCCCAATCATTATTCCACCGCTTATGATCTGGCCCTGATTGCCAGGTACGCGTTGAAAAACCCTCAATTTGCCCAATACGTACGTCGCAGGGAAGCGGTTGTTGAGTGGTATGACCGGTCCAGGAAAGAGGCAATTCATAATACGAATCGATTGCTGTTTGGTGGTTATCCTGAGATAAACGGGGTGAAAACCGGTTCCACCTCCATTGCCGGCAGTTGCCTGATTGCGTCGGCTGGCAAGGATGGGCGGCGTTTAATTACGGTGGTTTTGCACAGTCGGGATCGCTACCGGGATGCCATCAGACTTTTGGATTATGGCTTCAGCCAAATAGAATCGGTGGATCTGTGCAGGGCAAAAGAACCAGTAGGTTGCCTGGCAGTCGGGGGAGGTATTTACCTTGCTGTTACAGTAATGGCTGAAAGGGAGGTAAATGCTGATCTGCTCCGGAGTGATTTGCCGGAGTTGCGAAGTGAAATAAACTTAAATTCGTCCGTTGAAGCGCCTGTACGGCCGGGACAAAAATTGGGTGAGGCGGTTTTCTACCTGCGGGGGCAAGAACTGGCCCGGGTCAGCCTGGTTGCGGCAGAAGCAGTACCACGTAAGGGTTGGGTGGTATATATGCGGGAAAAGGTATTTGGCTGATTTGCAGTTGAAAATTTTAGAGAACAAGCCGTTTTCACCTGGCAGCACTGGTGAAAAAAGCACACCAGTTGGGAAAAGCGACTCTTGACATTTGATTTGTTTTCGGGGATAATAAAGGCATAATTGGGCGGGTAGTTCAGTGGGAGAA
>DMIY01000056.1 GCA_003457075.1 Desulfotomaculum sp.
TCCGCACGCCTGCAATATAATCAATATGCTGCCGGGCCGTTTCCTTCAAATCGAGAAAAGGAGATAATTATCATTGTTCAAGATTAATAGTTTCCCTTCTATTTCGTCCTAATTTTTTCATCTCGTAAATAATCCTCAAGTATCTGAACCAACGCCTTGGGTACACCATCGGAAAAACTCAGTGATGTAGTAATTGCAGATTGTTTATTAATCCCTTGCGACTCCCCGGTTATTTATTTTTTAATATGTAAAGTACAATCAATTCTCCGTTCATCTATGCAATACGAACGGAAGAAAACCCAAACTCTTAAGTGGTACCGGGGCCCGTACAGGCAATCTCCCGGGATATTCCATTAAACTTGGCAAAGTTCTCCTTAAAACGCCCGGCAAGATCTTCAGCCGCTTGAACGTAGGCCGCTGGGTCCTGCCATGTCTTTTGAGGATTCAGTACCTTTTCCGGAATACCCGGACAATACTCCGGCATTAATATTTTAAAAATTGCATGGGGTTTAAACTCTACATCGTTTAAGTCACCGTTTAAAACTGCATTAACTATTGCCCGGGTAAGGGCCAAATTCATACGCTGACCCACACCATAGGGACCTCCCGACCAACCCGTATTCACCAGGTAAACCTGGGACTTATGCCTGGCAATACGTTCACCCAGCATTTCTGCATAAACCAGGGGATGACGGGGCAAAAAGGGCGCCCCAAAGCAGGCTGAAAAGGTAGGCCAGGGTTCATTAACACCCCGCTCAGTGCCGGCCAGCTTGCTGGTATAGCCAGAGAGGAAGTAGTACATGGCCTGTCCGGGAGTAAGTTTGGCCAGCGGCGGCAAAACACCGAAGGCGTCGGCTGTTAAAAAAATTATTGCCCGGGGATGCCCTCCAATACCGGGGAACACTGAGGCCGGAATAAAGTTCACCGGGTAAGCGGCCCTGGTATTTTCCGTCAGGGTGTCGCTATCAAAATCCACAACCCTCGTTTCAGGATCAACAACGACATTTTCCAAAACCGCACCGAACCGGATGGCGTTCCAGATCTGCGGCTCGTTTTTCTCAGTAAGATGAATGCACTTGGCATAACATCCGGCTTCAAAATTAAAAACACCATCTGCACACCAGCCGTGTTCGTCATCTCCTATGAGCAGGCGTGTGGTATCGGACGATAGTGTTGTCTTGCCAGTACCTGAAAGACCAAAGAACAAAGCATTGTTCCCGTACTGATCTGTATTAGCGGAACAGTGCATGGGAAGAATATCCATCCCGGGCAGCAAGTAATTGAAGACGCTAAAAACCGATTTCTTAATTTCACCGGCATAATGGGTGCCACCAATAATAATCAGGCGCTGTTCAAAATTAACAATGACAAAAGCTTCGGAACGCGTGCCGTCAGTTTCCGGCACGGCCTGGAAACCAGGAGCAGCAATTACAGTAAACTCTGGCTTGTGCGCTGATAATTCTTCTTTTGTTGGCCGGATAAAAAGTTGATGAACAAAAATATTTTGCCAGGCAAGCTCATTAATTACCCGTAAGGCCATCCGGTACCCGGAGTGAGCGCCAACAAAACCATCAAAAACAAAAAGCTCTTTCCCCTTCAGGTAATCCATCAGCCGATTGTACAACTGGTTAAATTTTTCGCTGGGAAAAGGCCTGTTAACCGGTCCCCAGTCAATTTTATCGTGAACTACAGGTCCATCGACAATAAACTTGTCGTCCGGCGACCGGCCTGTGTATTTACCTGTCTGCACACAAAGCGCCCCATTGTTGGTCAGCATCCCTTCCCTGCGTGCAAGCGCTATTTCCACCAGGCGAGAAACATTCAGGTTGCGGTAAACCCTCTCACCAGAAGTTATGTCCAAACTCTTCACGCCGCAAGCCGTGACAACCACCCCACCCATATTCTTCATTTAAATTTTTTACTTCAAACAAACGTCAGGTACCAATAGTCTTTTCCACATGATCAGCGCATCTTCACCGGTATCCGTATAATAACCTCTACGCCGGCCTTCCTGCCGGAATCCCAGGGTTGAATAAAGCTGTCTGGCCACTTCGTTAAAAGCCCTCACTTCAAGCGTCATGGAAGTTGCCCCCAGCAATACAGCCTTCCATATCAATTCCTGCATCAATAACCTGCCAACCCCATGCCGCCTGTAATCCGGATGGACAGCTACGTTAGTAACGTGTGACTCATTCAGGATCAGCCACATCCCCGCATAACCGATCACCTGACCTCTGTACAAAGCCACAATGTAAAAAGCAAAATCATTATCCAATTCACTGGCAAAGGAAAGCCTGGGCCAGGGAGTAGAGAAAGAAGCTTCTTCAATGCGCGCCACATCGTCTATATGTTCCGGCAGCATTGGAGCAAAAACGATTCTTGTGTTCATCCCCCGGTGCGCTGTTTTTGTAGCCATTTAACCTCCGCCTCCGGCATTCGAATATAAAGAGGCCTCAGCAAGAAAGGAACAACCCCCTCCCCTGCCCGAAGCCTGCGCCAGCCCAACCCGGCCACACTCGCTCCCCTTGGCAGTGAAAGTTCTCCCGGCGCAAAAAAAGCCTGATCAGCCAGCCACTCTTGGAAAAGTTCCTGATATATGAAAACCCCATCTCCCAGCAGGGTTACCGGCAGCTTCATCTGTCTTAACTGCCTGGCCAGTTCCACAGGCTCCATGGCCGCAGGACCGGTTATACATTTTAAGCCGTCTTCATAAACAGCAGCATAAACCTCGTTTTTCCGGGCATTTATAACAGGACAAACCAGCCCGGATTTGCCAGCCAGGAGGTATGCAAGAGTTTCCAGCGTTCCTATTCCTGCAACGGGTATTTTCCATACCTGAGCCAGCGTTTTAGCTGTACTCAGCCCAATGCGCAAACCGGTAAAAGAACCAGGGCCTATGGAAGCGGCTATACCTCCCAACCGGGCCGGCGCCACACCGGCATCCTCCAGTACGGCTTTGACCATGGGTATCAGGTTTACAGAATGAGTACGCTGGTTATTTACCATTCGCTCCGCTAAAAGAGTATCTTCCCACACAACCGCAACGCTGGCTACAGAAGTAGCGGCTTCAATTCCCAGCACGTACAACTTTCCTCAACTCCTCAACCAGGCGGCGGAAACGTTCCCCGCGGGGGAAAAACTTTATCTCGCGTACATCATCCATCTCCAGCGTCACCTCAAACGTAATGTCCAGCCTGTCTTCCGGCAGCGCTGCTGCCACCCGCCCGGCCCATTCCACCAGGGTAACCCCGGAACCATAAAAATATTCCTCGTACCCCAGGCCGGCCATATCTGCTTCTCCTGTCAACCGGTAGGCATCAATATGATAAAAGGGCAAACGCCCCTGGTACTCATTAATCAAAGTAAAGGTAGGGCTGGTAACAACATCCCTGACGCCTAACCCCCGTCCTACACCTTTAGCAAAAACAGTTTTGCCTGCCCCCAATTCTCCTGTCAGGCATAATACATCACCGGCAACCAAAAGAAACCCCAACCGTTCACCCAGCAATAAGGTTTCGTCTCTGGAATATGTTTTTACCACCATAACCTATCTTTTCTCCCAACTTGATCCTGTGGACCGGCAACCCGGATAAGAACCCTTGAAATGGTCATATCCTTTTGCTTCCAGTGGTACAAAGTAGCCCTGCGGCAGCTCCATCTTAACCCCCTCTGCCGCCGGAACAATCTCACCAATCAGATAGCACTTCTCCACCTTCTCCTCCAGATCCTTCTTGATCAAAACAGCACTGTCCGGTGGTGTCGTAAAAACCAGTTCGAAGTCTTCCCCTCCGTACAGCGCCCAATCTATGGGATCGCTCCCGATAGTATCAGCCGCTTCTTTCATTCTGCGGTCAACAGGAACAGCCGCTGTCCGTATACGGCATCCCGCCCCGCTGGCCCGGCAGATCTCGTGTAGTTCACTGGCCAAACCGTCACTGATGTCATCCATGGATGATATTTTTCCCGTTTTTGACAGCAGCCTGCCAACCTTTACCCGCGCCCGGGGTTCCAGTTGTGCCAATTTTAAAAAAGCAGCGGCTTCTAATGAAACATTTATATCCGGATTCTGACACAAATACAGTCCCGCTGCCGAATTGCCTAGACTGCCGGTAACAAAAATCAAGTCTCCCGGCCGGGCGCCGCTGCGATATACCGCCTGGCCGGCCTCAACCGACCCGAGCAAGGCAACGTTAATAATCAACCGCCCGGGAGACTTAACCGTATCCCCACCGACTATATTTACCCCGTATTCCCCGGCCGCCTGCCGCAGCCCGGCATAGACCCCTTCCAACACTTCCACTGAAAGCCGCGGGGGCACGCCTAAAGAAACCACGGCATGAACCGGACGGCCACCCATGGCCGCGATGTCGCTTACGCTGGCCACCATGGCCTTTATCCCAATCTGGGCGGGAGAGACGTAAGACAGAGAAAAATGAACATCTTCCACCAGCATGTCAGTGGTAAGCAAAAGCCATTCTTTATTGCTCACCTTCAAAACCGCGGCATCATCACCTACTCCCTTGATGACCCCCGCATGGTTTGTATTAAGGTTACGGGTCAAAAACTCGATCAACCCGGTTTCTCCCAACACCGGCAGTTCCAATGGCAGAACACAGCTCCTTCAGAGAATAAATTTGATTTTTCATGAGGAATTTCCTTAACCCCCGTGAAGGTATATTATATCTTATCCCAAAAAGAAGCCTTTTTCAACATTAATCTATCTCACACCCGTCTGGTTTTTTGCCCAGGTAATGACCTACCAGTTTCATTGCACAAAAATCACCGCACATGGTACAGGCCTCTATTCCCGCCGGGTTGCGTTCCTGCCGGTATCGCCGGGCTTTTTCCGGATCTATTGCCAGGGCCATTTGACTTTCCCAGTCAAGCTCTTTGCGTGCCCGCGCCATGGACAGGTCCCACTCCTTAGCGCCCGGAATGTTTTTAACAATGTCGGCGGCATGTCCGGCCAGGCGGCAGGCAATTACTCCCTCGCGTACATCTTCCACAGAGGGCAGGCCGAGGTGTTCCGAGGGAGTGACATAACAAAGAAAATCCGCCCCCGCCATAGCCGCCAGCGCTCCCCCGATAGCAGCAGTAATATGGTCGTACCCCGGCGCCACATCGGTGACCAAAGGCCCCAGCACATAGAAGGGGGCTTCCTTACATAAAGTTTTTTGAATCCTTACATTTGGAACCACCTGATCCAGCGGCAAATGTCCCGGTCCTTCTACCATGGCCTGCACTCCTGCAGCCCGTGAACGTTCAACCAGTTCCCCCAGGATTAGCAGTTCCTGAATCTGGGCGCGGTCGCTGGCATCGGCCAGGCAACCGGGACGCAAGCCATCTCCCAGGCTTAAAGCAACATCGTAACGCAGGCAGATTTCAAGCAGGCGGTCAAAATATTCAAACAAAGGGTTTTCCCGCTGATTATGCAACATCCAGCCAGTTAGAAAAGAACCTCCCCGGCTGACAATATCTGCAACCCGGCCCTGTTGCTTTAATCGGCCGATGGTTTCCAGGGTTACCCCGCAGTGCACGGTAATAAAGTCTACACCATCGGCCGCCTGCTTTTCGATAACCGAAAAAATATCCTCCACAGTCATGACCACTATGCTCCCGCGCCTGTCCTTTGCTTCCACCGCAGCCTGATAAACAGGCACTGTACCTAAAGGAACAGGGCTTTGAGCAAGAATTTCCCGCCTGGTGGCATCCACATTACCTCCTGTAGAAAGATCCATTACTGTATCGGTCCCCGCAGCCAAAGCAACTTTAAGCTTCTCCAGCTCACCGGCCAGATCGGGCACGGCAGTAGATGTCCCCAGGTTGGCATTAACCTTGGTCCGCAGACTCTTACCAATACCGCAGGGTTCGAGCCCGCCATGGTTTTTATTGGCAGGGATGACGATGGTTCCGGCAGCTACTCCGGCCCTTATTATTTCCGGATCAAGCATTTCTTTTTCTGCCACCCGCTTCATTTGCATGGTAATCTCCCCGGCCCGGGCAGCCAAAATTTGCGTCATCAGTAAAACCCCCCGTTTTCATAAAAATTTGTGGTTCAAATGCTTTTTTATCTATTCTGCCTTGTAGCGAGACCTGTGGGTACGGGCACTTTCCACCTCGGCCCGCAAAACAGAAGCGGCTGCCGTAATATCAGGAGCGGCCACTACTGCTGTAACCACCGCCACTCCATCGGCGCCGGCCGATACAATCTCAAAGGCATTTTGAGCTGTGATGCCACCAATGGCTACCTTTGGTATTTCTACCTCTTTCGCCACCAGTCGCAGGAACTTTATCCCCACCGGGCTGTACCCGACGTCTTTAGTTTGAGTTTCAAAAATTGGGCCCACACCAATATAATCAGCCCCTTGCTGCTGGGCCTGACCTGCCTGTTCCAAGGTATGGGCAGATACACCGATGATCTTCTCCTTGCCCAAGATCTGCCGCGTGGCAGCCACCGGCAAATCTTCCTGCCCCAGGTGCACACCATCAGCCTGTACTGCCAGCGCTACATCCACCCGGTCGTTAATAATGAAAGTTGCTTCTTTTTCCTGTGTCAACCGGCGCAACTCCCGTCCTATTTCAACCAACCGGCGGGTGGAAGATTCCTTATCCCGCAACTGGATTTNNTGAGAATTCTTCCTGGACGATCACATAAAGGGCATAATCTACCAGGTTTTGTGCAGCGTTTAGCTTTGTTAACCGGCCGGCCATTTCTTTCTCCAGTTCATATATCTCAAAACGCATTTCTTTAAATTCCCTACCGGTTGAAACAAACTTAGCATATTCTTCCAGTACACGCAGCGCTTCCTGCACCCGTTTAAAATTCGCCAGCATCAATTCCAGGCAGCTTAATCTGTCCAGTTCTTTCTCTTCCCGGCAAGACAGGCCCACATCTGTACCAGCATCCCGGGCAGCCAGAAATTCTTTTACTCCTCCGGGGAAAGTTTGCTGGATTACCCGCAGGCGGTGCCGAAGGTGCTTTAAACGACCAGACAGGCAAGCATCATCCAGAATAAAACGAGCCAATTCCTCGATCACCCGCAATCCTTCCCTGGCCCGGTTAAAATTGGCATCTACGATTCTATAAATGCCGCGTACCACAAGCCACCTCCAACAAAAATACCCATCGCTAAAGGATGGGTAGAATAACCTTTTATAGTTTTCTCCCATTCCCTACACCGGCATGATCCAGATCAGGTTCAAAGGGTAAAGCAACAAAGTACTTTTCTCAGCCCGGCGCTCTTTAAGCGGATTTGCTTTCAACGTTGGCGTTGGCACATCCTGGTTCACAAGATGCAAAAGCTCAACTGCCTAAACTATTGAGCTGTTGAGTGCGGGACACCCCTATGGGTTTTGATCAGAATATTACGCTGTCGCCTGATATTATTCTACAGTCAAGAACATATTTCCTCTAAATACTGAGAAAAAACCTCCTGCACTTCCTGAAAATATTTTCGCAGAAAAGCTCTTACCTTCTCTACTTCAAAAGGCTTGGCCATGCAGTAGCGGGCGTTTTTCTCCAATGCCTCACTTACAATTTCATCCGAAAGGCAAGAAGTCATTATGATTACTTCCGTTTCAGGAACAATAGCCTTAATCCTACCCAGGGCATCCAACCCATTCATTACGGGCATCCGTACATCCATAAAAACCAGTTGCGGGCGAAATTTGCGGATTGCTTCAACTGCTTCCAGTCCATTTTTGGCAACATAAACCTGGTATCCTATTTCCTGCAACAGCATACTTAGCAAATCCCTTATCCCTTGTTGATCATCTACTACTAACGCACCTTTTACCAACCCTCTACACCTCCTATAGC
>DMIY01000030.1 GCA_003457075.1 Desulfotomaculum sp.
TTATTAATCAATTAAGAGAAAAAGTAGGCATAACCTTTGGCAACCCCGAGGTAACCCCTGGCGGGCGGGCACTGAAGTTTTATTCTTCCGTAAGGCTGGATGTGCGCAAACAGGATACCTTGAAACAAGGTACGGAGATCATTGGCAACCGTACACGGGTGAAAGTAGTTAAGAATAAAATTGCTCCTCCTTTTAAGCAGGCTGAGTTTGACATCATGTACGGAACGGGAATATCCCGGGAAGGAATTATTATAGATGCGGCATCTGAGTTGAACATAATTGCTAAAAGCGGGGCCTGGTATTCATACGGGGAAGATCGTCTTGGCCAGGGCCGGGAAAACGTTAAGGAGTATCTTAAAGAACATCCCGAGCTTGCCCGGGAAATTGAACAGAAGGTGCGGCAGGTTTTTAATTTGGGCGGAATAAAGCCAATCCCGCCAGCGGCAGAAGAAAAATAAGCTTTTTGTTTAACTTGACAATTTACCAAAAAGCCAGTACAATTTAAGCGTTGGTGGAAAATAGAATCAGGTACTGAATGCAGGTTGAAAATAAAATTTTTTCTATAGATAATTACTTTATCCTTAAAAATAAAAATTATATAAATGGATTTTTTTACCAGAGGGTAAAGGGGTTATTCATTGTTACATGACACCCTTAGGAGAAGCTCTTTGCTGTTTGAGGAGATTTGTTATGGGCTTTTGCCAGGTAGGGGAAGCATGAATTGTGCCAGTTCTTTTTTCTGCCGAGTTGTGCTCGGTTTTTTTTTATGAGTTGGATTTATCTTGCTTAAAGAGTATTTAAAGGAGGTGGGTTGATTGGAGCCCCAATTTATAGGGGTGTTGGTTGCTGTTGTACTGGTTGCTTTTGCAATCGGGTACCTGGTCAGGAAATACCTTGCAGAGGCGAAGATTACTTCTGCAGAAGCAGAGGCTGAAAAAATTAAAGAAGAGGCGGTAAAATTTGCCGAAGCCAGAAAGCGGGAGGCTGTTCTGGAAGTCAAGGAGGAAGTTTTAAAGCTACGCAATGAAGTAGAAAAAGAAAACAAGGAACGCCGTTCTGAGTTGCAGCGCTTGGAAAGAAGGTTGGTGCAAAAGGAAGAAACCCTGGACCGGAAGATTGAAGGTATTGAACGAAAGGAAGAGACATTAGGCCGCAAGGAACAGGAGATCGAGGAGGTAAAAAGCAGGCTAAAACAAATGCATGATCGAAAGATTGCTGAACTGGAGCGGGTTTCCGGGTTATCTTCGGAAGAAGCCCGTCAGGTGTTATTGTCCAATCTGGAAAGGGAAATTCAGCACGAAGCGGCTATAATGATCCGGGAAATGGAAAACAAGGTCAAGGAAGAGGCGGGAAAAAAGGCGCAGGATATTATTTCGATGGCTATTCAACGCTGCGCGGCTGACCATTCGGCAGAAACTACGGTAGCTGTTATTCCTTTGCCTAATGATGAAATGAAAGGCCGGATTATCGGCCGGGAGGGCCGTAATATACGAGCCTTTGAAACGCTTACAGGAATTGAGTTGATTATTGATGATACACCGGAAGCAGTGATTTTATCCGGGTTCGATCCTATCCGCCGGGAAACAGCCAGGATTGCCCTGGAAAAACTAATAGTAGATGGCCGTATTCACCCGGCTCGAATCGAAGAAATGGTGGAAAAAGCGCAAGGGGAAATTGAGGTGCAAATCCGGGAAGCCGGGGAGCAGGCTACTTTCCAGACCGGGGTACATGGTTTGCATACGGAATTGGTCGTTTTATTAGGACGTTTAAAATACCGGACCAGCTATGGTCAAAATGTGCTCAAGCATTCTATTGAGGTAGCTCATCTGGGGGGGTTGATGGCTGCTGAATTGGGAGTAGATATTCAGTTGACAAAGCGGGCAGGCCTGCTGCACGACATAGGTAAGTCTGTGGATCATCAAGTAGAAGGACCTCATGTTACTATCGGGGTGGAGTTAGCCAAAAAATACCAGGAAAATCCGGAGATACTTCATGCAATTGCCGCTCATCACGGGGATGAAGAACCTAAAACGATAACCGCAGTGCTGATCCAGGCGGCAGATGCTATTTCGGCAGCCCGGCCGGGAGCGAGACGGGAAACTCTGGAAGCCTATCTTAAACGGTTACAGAAACTGGAGAAAATTGCTAATTCTTTTGAAGGTGTAGAAAAATCTTATGCCATTCAGGCGGGGAGAGAAATACGGATTATGGTCAAACCGGATAAGGTGGATGACCTGGGTTCAATCCACTTAGCCCGTGGAATAGCTAAAAAAATTGAGAGTGAAATGGAATATCCCGGTCAGATTAAAGTTACCATTCTACGCGAGATCAGGGTTGTAGAATACGCCAAATGATTAAGAAACGACCCTTCTTATAACAGGGGTCGTTTCTTTTATTATGAATTTTGGAACAGAGCTGGATAAATCTTTCTTCATTCAAGAGGAATTTTTGAGCAGGATTTATGATTCCAAAGCCGAATTCTTAAATGTATTGGATGTAGTTTTTAAAGGGAGGATGATTATTGTTGGCTGTCCGGTACGGTGGTAAGGAAGATACCAATTGGAGCGACGGTCTTTTGATTTCCATTCTGGTTCGCTATCCAGAAATAGCCACTATAAATTTTGACCCTATAGAGCACGTTTTAAAGTTTGCGTTTATTTCTTCGCAAGCCCTAAAGACTGAACAGTTATCTGCAACTGCAATAGAGGGGAAAGTGCTGGACAGTATCGAGGTTTTTAACCTTCTCGAAGGAAGAAAGGTAAAAATGAGCGCAATCAGTTACCTGGATTGTGATCAATTAACTATCATTGAGGTGCAGCGTGATATAGATACGCTGGCGCAGGAAGAAATCTCTTTAATTGTCCAACTGATTCGTGAATTTCTGGGGGATAACCTGGTTACCGAGACTGACGAGTTTGTCTTTGAGGATGACCCGGTTTTACAGGAGGAAATTATCGAGTACATGCTGGAAAGCATGAAAAGGGCCAACGGCGACAGGCACTTGTTTGCTTTTCGGGAGGAAGGCAGGGTGATGGTATTTAATAAGTAGCAGGAGGAAGTTTTGTGTATGTTTTAATGATCGGAGATATTGTCGGCCGTGCCGGCAGGAGGGCAGCGAAGGAAAATATTCCAGAGTTGTGTAAAGAATTCGGGATAGATTTTGTTATTGCTAATGGAGAGAATGCAGCCGGGGGTAACGGCCTGACGCAGGAAGTGGCGTTAGAGCTTTTTTCTTACGGGATTGATGTTCTTACTATGGGTAATCATGTGTGGAATAAAAAAGAGATCTTTAACTTTATTAGTAAAGAAACAAGAGTTATTCGCCCTGCTAATTTTCCACCAGGTGTTCCTGGTCAGGGGTTAAATGTGTTCAAAACCAGGCAGGGTGAGCCAATAGGAGTTCTCAACCTGTCCGGGCGAATTTTTATGTCTGATAACCTGGACTGTCCATTTCGTAAAGCAGATGAATTACTGAAAAGATTACAGAACCTGGCCAGAGTATTGGTGGTGGATTTTCATGCTGAGGCCACATCGGAAAAGATAGCTTTAAGCTGGTATCTGGCGGGCCGGGTGTCGGCGGTATGCGGGACGCATACTCATGTTCAGACGGCCGACGAGAGAATACTTCCCGGAGGGACGGCTTATATCAGTGATGTCGGCATGACAGGTCCTCGTGATTCGGTTATCGGCGTTAAAAAGGAGCTTGCCATAGACAAGTTTCTTACTCAATTGCCGAAGCGGTTTGAAGTGGCGCCGGGTCTTTATCAGTTTAACGCCGCGCTGATTGAGATTGACGAAGAAAATGGCGAGGCAAAAAGAATTGAACGCATTATGAATAATGAATAGTCAGAATAAACCAGAGAGTATTTTCTGGATTGTAAAAGGAATTTTCTGATCCATGAAGAATACCTGTGTTTAAAAGTTGTAGGAGCAGGTTTCTTCCGGTAAAAAGAAGGAGGTTTCGTTCATGGATGTGTTAAGGGTATCAGCAAAATCCAGCCCAAATTCTGTAGCCGGTGCTCTGGCAGGGGTGCTTAGAGAGCGTGGGTGCGCGGAACTCCAGGCAATTGGAGCAGGCGCCCTTAACCAGGCAGTAAAGGCAGTAGCTATTGCACGAGGTTTTGTAGCGCCCAGTGGAATTGACCTGATCTGTATACCTGCTTTTACCGACGTTATGATTGATGGGGAAGAGAGAACGGCTATTAAGTTGATTGTGGAACCCAGGTAGGAGAAAGAGCGGCGGGTTCTTTGAAAACCTGTTTATGCTTGCAGGGTAAACAGGTTTTTGATTTAAAGGGGTTTTAAGTTGGAGGACGTTTGTCTGTCTTTGCATAGGAACAGCATAATAGTAGATGCTCACTGTGATGTTCTTACCGCTGTGGAAAAGGAGAACCGTCGTTTGAAAGAGCACAGTCTCAGCGGGCATGTGGATCTTCCCCGCTTGCGGCAGGGAGGAGTGAAGGTTCAGTTTTTTGCAGCGTTTATTTCTCCCCAATATCGTGGACGTGCCCTGGTGAGGGCAATGGAACTGGTGGATCGTTTTTATACTGAATTGGAGGAATGTGCCGGGGAAATAATGTTGGTGCGGGACTTTTCTGATCTTCAACAGGCTCTTGGCGGGGGGAAGATTGCCGCTCTTTTGTCTATAGAAGGTGGCGAGGCTTTAGAGGGTCAGTTGGGGGTTCTTCGGATGCTGCACCGTTTGGGTGTACGATGCCTTACCCTTACCTGGAACGGGCGTAATGAACTGGGTGATGGGGTGGCGGAGGAACGGACAGGCGGAAGACTTACACGGTTTGGTATGGAAGTTGTGCGGGAAATGAA
>DMIY01000073.1 GCA_003457075.1 Desulfotomaculum sp.
CAGGCGCGCATATTTGTTGATGACATGGAACAGTCCATCCATGGTGGCGAAATTAATGTTGCTATTTCCTCAAGGGTCCTCACAAAGGAAAATATAGCCGGCACCTTAGGTGAGGTAGTTGCAGGAAAATGTCCCGGCCGCCAGACCAAAGATGAAATAACCGTCTTTGATTCCACCGGTCTGGCCATACAGGACATTGCTTTAGCTGCTCACCTTTACGAACGTGCCGTAAAACAAAAAGCAGGTATGGAAGTAGAATTGTTTTAGATTGGTGGAAAATAACCGGGTGGTGGGAATGTGCATGGTCGACGGCGCCGAAGGGACCGTTTATGGCTCACCAATTGTTGCGTAGTCTTGTTAAGCGGGCAATGGATAGCTTTGGCTTTCGGTGGACCAACGCCAGATGCCGGCTGCGGTCCCGCTGAGCAAAAGGTTAAAAACTTTTTACTCTAATATTTTAGAAAAATATTGAAACAATAAGCCAGATAGGATATAATAAAACACGGTAAAAAAATGGTTAAAAGACAGGAGGTTAGATAAAGTAAGGCAGGAAAAGAAAATAAGCGAAGTGGTTTTACTTAATCTTAACAAGAAAGGAGGTTTTTTAATGGGTGACAAACTCAAAGGCAAAGTAGCTGTGATCACCGGCTCAGGGCAAGGAATTGGTAAGGCAATAGCTATCGCTCTGGCCCAAGAAGGAGCAAAAGTGGTGACCAGCCACAGGAAGCCGGGAACAGAAGGTGGTGACGCGCAGACAGCAGCCGAAGAAATAAAAAATGCCGGCGGTGAAGCTGTTCCTTTCTTTGGTGACGCCGGTAAGTTTGACGAAGCGGAAAAGTTAATCAAAACAGCCGTAGATAGCTTTGGCAGCGTTGACATACTGGTAAATAACGCCGGTGCCGATGCCCCCCGGATGGTTTGGAACATGAGTGAAGAAGAATGGGACAAGTCCCTTAATTCTTACCTTAAGAGTACTTTTAATTGCACCCGTCACGCTACACGTATAATGAGGGAAAAGAAGTGGGGCAGGATTATTAATATGACATCAGATGCCTTTTTAGGGACGGTAGGTCATGCTAATTACGGAGCGGCCAAGGGAGGCATTGTAAGTTTCAGTAGGTCAGTAGCACGGGAAATGGGAAGGTGTTTTGTTACCTGCAATGCGATTTCCCCTGAGGCAGCAACGAGGTTTACCCTTGCTCCTGAAGTGGTGGAAGGGTTTAAAAAAAGGTATGAGACCGGGCTTATAACCAGGGAGAGGTACGAAGAAGTGATAAATATTCCCCCGCCGGAATGCCTCGGTCCTTTTATCATTTATCTCTGCACTGATGAAGCACAAAACGTAAACGGACAGGTATTTCGTATATCCGGTGGCGAGGTGGCCATTTATTCAGAATCTGTCCGGGCCAAGACTATCTATAAAGACCACCAGAAGGATGGCCTGTGGACAGTAGAAGAACTGGTAAAAATTGTTCCTAAAACATTGCTCGCGGGTTATACCAACCCTGCGCCGCCTGAAACGAAAGAAAAGTAAATTCCATAATTAAATATAAACGGGGTGATTAATACAATGCCAGCGATAAAATCAACAGGTGCCTACATACCTTTTTACAGGCTAAAACGTGAAGAGATAGCCAGAGCCTGGGGTGTTCCCGGAAGAGGGGAGAAGGCAATAGCCAACCACGACGAAGACAGTCTTACCCTGGCAGTAGAAGCAGGAAGAGATTGCCTTAAAGGAATAGATCGCCAGAGCATCGACGGACTTTACTTTGCCAGTACAACCTCGCCTTACGGAGAAAAACAGTGTGCTGTTACTGTTGCTTCTGCTTTGGACCTAAAGAAAGACATATTTACTGCCGATTTTACAGACAGCTTAAGAGCAGGAACCAATGCTCTAAGAGCAGCAATGGATGCGGTAAAGGCCGGTTCAGCCAAAAACGTCCTGGTGGTTGCCGCTGAATCTCGCATTGGTAATCCAGGTTCTGACTTCGAACAAAACTTTGGTGATGGCGCGGCAGCCTTACTAATTAGCGACACAGGAGAAGTGATTATTGATTCAAACTATGCTTACAACAACGAAATAATCGACCAGTGGCGAACCAGCAAACAGGAGTATACCAGAGCATGGGAAGACCGGTTTGTAGTTGTTAAAGGTTATGTAGATACCATTAAAGAGGCGACCACTGCCTTTTTAAAACAGTTGAACCTTACAGTTCCGGATTTTAATAAAGTAATCCTTTCTGCCGCAGATGTCCGCAGACACCAGGAAGGGTGCAGAACATTAAAGCTGGATCCCAAGGAGCAGGTACAAAACCCCATGCTTGACACAGTGGGGAATACCGGTACTGCCCTTGCGTTGATGATGCTGGTGGCAGCCATAGAAGAAGCAGGGGCAAATGACCGGTTGCTTCTGATAAACCATGGCGATGGCTGCGATTTATTTACCTTCCAGGTAAAAGAAAAACCTTCCTTTAATGAAGAACGTAGAGGAATAAACGGTTATCTGAATTCGAAAATACACCTGGAAAGCTATGAGAAATACCTTCGCCTCCGTAAAATTATAGATGTAGAAGGAGGCAGGCGTCGTCCTCCCATTGTTTCTTCAGCAGTAGCTATCAACAGGGATCGCAATATGATCTACCGGCTGCATGCTTACGAATGCACAAGTTGTGGACGTTCTTTTTTTCCGCCGCAGAGAGTATGTCTTTACTGTAAGGCCAAAGATCAATACAAAGAAATCCCCCTTTCTGAGGAAAAAGGAACCTTGTATACTTTTTGTAAAGACATGCTGGCTCAGTCTCTTGATCAACCAGTAATCATCAGCGTGGTTAACCTTAAGCGGGGTTTAAGGTTTTATGGGCAAATGACAGACCGTGATCCAGACAAAGTAGAACTGGATATGTCTTTAGAATTCACCTTCAGGAAAATGAGTGAAGCAGAAGGATATAATAATTATTTCTGGAAATGCCGCCCGATACGATAATGTTGGAAGGAGGATAAGAAATGAAAGTTGATGCTATAAGAGATAAGGTAGCAATAGTCGGCATGGGCCATACAAAATTTGGCGAAAACTGGGATAGAAGTGCAGACGATATGATCATTGATGCGGTTTACGAGGCATGTGCTGACGCAGGCATAGAACCTAAAGATGTGGAGGCTGCCTGGTTAGGCAGTGTGGTTTCCGGATATGCCGGGTTTACTTTAGCCATCCCGCTCAAGCTGGAAAACAAGCCTATAACCAGAGTAGAAAATTTTTGCGCTACCGGCATGGATGCTTTGAGAAACGCTTGCTTTGCCGTAGCCTGTGGGATGTATGATCTGGTACTGGTGGCAGGGGTAGAAAAGTTAAAAGACAGTGGTTTGAGTGGAGTACCAGAGCTCTTCTTCCATCCTGTATATGGTCAGGGTTTTAGTGCTCCGGGCAGGTGGGCGCTGGTAGCCAATAGATACTTCCAGCACTACGGTATAAAACCAGAGGATGGCAAAATGGCCCTGTCCAAAATAGCCGTAAAAAATCACCACAACGGCACCTTTTCACCAAAAGCACACTTTCAAAGAGAAGTTACCCTTGAACAGGTTCTTAAATCACCTATTATAGCCTGGCCACTGGGGCTTTTTGACTGTTGTCCAACCACCGACGGTGGTGCGGCGGCTATAATCTGCCGGGCTGACATGGCAAAGTCTTTTAAGGACGACTACGTGCTGGTCAAAGGGTTCGGTCTGGCTATGGGGCCGTGTTTGGGGAAAGAAGACATAGATTACGACTATTATCACCTGCCGGAAACAATAGCTGCCGGCAAGCAGGCTTACGAAGCTGCAGGGATAAAGAACCCGCGCAAGGAAATAAGCATGGCCCAGGTACATGACTGTTTTACCATTGCCGAGTTAACAGAATACGAAGCGCTTGGTTTTTGCGAGCCGGGCAGGGCAGTAGAAGAGGTGGAAGCCGGGACGTTTACTTTAGAAGGAGAACTACCGGTAAATACCGATGGTGGATTAAAGGCATTCGGTCACCCAATATCTGCTACCGGCTTGCGGATGTGCAGTGAGCTTTACATGCAGTTGAGAGGTAAAGCTGGTCCCAGACAGGTAAAAAATCCCACCATGGGCCTGGCTATGGCACAGGGAGGCCATCCTGGCATGCTTTTGCCAATAGTTACTATTTTAGGCTGCAGAGATTAAGAAACCGGTTACTGCGCGACTAAAAGTAACGAGTCTTGCCCTTAGTCGCTCCTTAAGAGACAAAAGGGTATTATCAAAGTTTAACCTGAATCCATTCTCTTAAGGAGCGCCCCTAAGCGGGGCTTTTACACCTTTCGTTGAATCAAAAGAAATTACACATCCCAACTTTCAAAAACTGAGTTCCTGTGCCCAAAAAATTTAAGTCAAGGGGGATTTTTGAAGATAATGCTTCCATTAGAAGGAATACACATTCTGGATCTAACCAGGTTATTACCTGGACCTTTTTGTACAATGCTGCTGGGTGATTTAGGAGCGGAAGTGATCAAAATTGAACAGCCCGGAACGGGCGATTACATCCGGCAGATGTTTCCTGGTATGTATTACGCAACTAACCGGAATAAAAAAAGTGTTGTCGTGGATATGAAGGTTGACGAGGGAAAGCAAGTAATTTATAAGCTGGCAAAACATAGCGACGTGGTCTTAGAATCTTTCCGCCCTGGTGTTGTTGAAAAGCTCAAAGTTGGCTACGAAGATTTAAAACGAATTAAACCAGATATTATTTATGGTTCTGTTACAGGATACGGACAGACCGGTCCATACCGGCTTCGTTCAGGTCATGATTTAAACTACCTGTCTTCAGCTGGCGCTATGAGTGTTCCGGCAAAAGTTGGCCAGTCCCCTACCCGTTCAGGTCTGCCGGTATCTGATCTTTGCGCCTCTATGTTTGCAACCGTTGCTGTGCTGACCGCCCTGATTTACAGGGATAAAACCGGAAAAGGCCAGTACCTGGATGTATCAATGAGCGACTCCATTTTATCCTGGATGGCCTCCCGGCTTGGTGAATACATGCTGACGGGCGAAGAACCTGCTCAAGAAGGGTGGGAACATGTCGCCGCGGCCAACGATGTATTTGAAACATCAGATGGAAAAAAACTAAGCATTGCAGCCATCGAAGCTCATTTTTGGGAAGGTTTTTGCAAGGCTATTGATCGCCAGGATTTGTTAAGCGACTTCCGCTTTAATACCCGTGAAAACAACCAGAAACCCGAAAACAAACTCCTTCTTTCTCAACTGATGCAAAAAGAATTGCTCAAAAAAACCCGTGTTGAATGGATAGCTCTTTTTGAAGAGTATGATGTACCGGTTGCATCCGTCGCCTCGCCAGCAGAAGTTATGGCCAACCCTCAGTTTATAAGTCGCGGTATGATTGCAGAAACGTTCATCCCGTCATTAGCGCGAGCCATTAAACAGATCTCTTTTCCAGTAATCATGTCTGAAATGCCGAGGGATGTCAGAACACCTCCACCAGCATTGGGGGAACATACCGAAGAGGTGTTAAGAAACCTGGGGTTTGATTTGGAAAGCATTAATAGCCTGCGAACCAAAGGTGTAATTTCATAACATTAAAGCGAAAACTAAATTTAACCGCAGAACACAGGGCACATAAGTACCGGTATAATAAGCAGTTAGCTTTCAGCCCTTAAGCAAGATAAAAAGTTAAGTTGGCTATCAACTTAACTTAAACCTGACTGCCCGGCGTCACTTCGCCTCTCCCTCGTGTTTTCGATTGTTTGAGGTGGAGTTATTTGACTATAGAGGAGGAGCAAACGGTGAACATAAAAGACAGAGTGGCAATTGTTACAGGTTCCGGCAGCGGCATAGGCAAGGGAATTATCACCCTGCTGGCCGAAAAGGGAGCAAAGGTTGTTGTGTTCGACTCCAATGGCGACGCTGCCAGTCAAGCAGCCCAAGAAATCCGCCAAAGCGGCAGGGAAGCCATGGCAATTCAGGGAGATGTTACGAAGTCTGCTGATGTTGAAAACCTTGCTCAAAAAACAATAGAGAAATATGGTTGCATTGATATTTTAGTAAACAACGCGGGGGTGCTTCGTGACAACCTGATTTTAAATATGCCCGAAGAAGACTTTGATTTTGTAATCAACGTTAACCTTAAAGGCTATTGGCTGGTTTCCAAGGCAGTTTTAAAGTACATGAAAGAGCAACAGTTCGGTCGGATTGTAAATATATCGTCACGTGCCTGGCTGGGCAATGCGGGACAGAGCAACTACTCAGCCTCCAAAGGCGGGGTGGTCAGCCTTACCCGTGTTCTGGCTCTTGAATTTGCCAGGTTTAGCATTACTGTTAACTGTATTGCGCCGGGGTTCATTGATACTCCCCTTACTCTCGGTTTAGAACCAAAAATCCGGGAAATAGCGTTTAAAAGCCAACTCACACCTATAATTGGCCAGCCTGAGGATATTGCTTACGCTACGCTCTTTTTAGTGACCGAAGAAGCACGTTGGATAACTGGCCAGGTAATTCATGTGGATGGTGGGAGAAGCCTGGGAGCAAGAAACATTTAAAGAAGGCAGGAGCGGCTACCGTGGGCGAGGTTAAACCTTGATTTCGAGATAGGAAAGAATCAATTTTTATTCTGAATCCTGTCTAGTGACTATTGAATACCCGGATAGTTATTGGCATATTTAAATTTAAATAAGTATTCAGTGAAGTGGCTAAACGCAGGCATGGCATTGTTATTAACGAGCGACACCGAAAAAGCCTGATAACTGAATAGTTTGAAGGGTTCTATTTTGCCTGAAAGGAGATCTACCAGTTAATGAACCATTTTATCGAAGAATACAAAAGCAAACTTATAGACATTGACCAACTTCCTTCATTATTAAAACCAGGAATGAAGGTTTTCTTAGAGCAAGCAGCAGGCGAGCCATCCGCACTGATCAATGCATTAATGAAACACGCCGGTAAGATTGAAGGAATCCAGTTGATAATTGTTCCAATAGCCAATTTTAATAAAACTCCTTTTGCTGCTTCAGAGTATGCAGGACATTGGCAGGTTTACACTTTTGCCGGCACTCCTTCTTTACGCCGCCCTATTACCGAAAGGACAACGCACTATATACCAGCCCACCTTTCAGAGGTTCCTCCGGCTATTTCTGAAATAATCCGGCCAGATATAGCACTGATTCAGGTTAGTCCTCCGGATACTTCCGGCTTTTGTAACCTGGGTGTAGCTGTGGATTATACCCGGGCTGCCATTGAAACTGCTTCAACAATAATTGCCCAGGTAAATAACCGCATACCTGTAACCAGCGGAGATACAGGCGTTCATCTCTCAGAAATTACCCATCTCGTTGAGGCCGATGCCGAACTTATTCAATTTCCATCGACAACACCAGGCGCAGTTGACCGGCAAATAGGCGAATTAGTAGCTACACTGGTACCTGACGGAGCAACCGTACAGTTTGGCATCGGCAGCTTACCGGATGCAATTTTAGGCGCTTTAATGAAAAAACACGATCTCGGCATTCATTCCGGCCTGATCACTGATCCCGTGGTCGATTTGATCGAAGCAGGCGTAGTGACCGGTAAGCGAAAAAAGATCAACCCCCGCAAGGTGGTAGCCACGATGCTTATAGGCACAGAGCGTCTTTATAGATTTTGCGATCGCAACCCTACGGTAGAACTATATCAAGCAATCTATACCCATAACAGGGGCATAATCAGCCAGCTTGATAATTTTATCTCTATTAATTCGGCTATAGAAATTGATCTGACAGGACAAATCAATTGCGAATCAATCAACGGCGAGCAAGTTGCCGCCGTAGGAGGCCAGGTAGATTTTATCCGGATCGCCAGGTTATCCCGGGGAGGTAAGGCAATCATTGCAATGCCGTCTACAATCAAGGGAAAATCTAAAATCATACCCCAGTTAAATTCAGGCGCTCCTGTATCAACAGCAAGGACAGACGTTGACTGCATCGTCACTGAGTTTGGCGTGGCCTGTCTCAGGTACCGTTCTTTAAGAGAACGGGCACGTTCTCTGGCTGAAATCGCACATCCCGACTTTCGAAAGGAATTGACCGCCTGGGCCCAAAAAATTTAGGTCGAATTTTGTCTTATGTTTAGCTTTTTGGAGGTGAAAACGTTGCTTGACTTTTTTTTTGAACCCCAAGGAGTTGTTTTTGTTGGAATTTCTACCAGGCCCGGGCGTGAAGAATTTAACTTCTTGCAAAATATAAAAGCCGAAGGATACCAGGGAAAGGCATACGGGGTTAACCCGCAAGGAGGTATGCTCGGAGGGGAAAGGTTGTACCGTAGCGTCCGGGAACTTCCCGAACCGGTAGAATTAGCCGTCATTATGATACCCCGGGAAGCCGTTATAGATACGTTTAAGGAATGTATTGCAGCCGGAGTAAAGGGAGTAATTATAATTACCCAGGGATTTGCTGATGCCGATGCCGTGGGTAAAGCCATGCAGGAAGAAATTGTCCACCTGGCTAAAGAATCGGGAGCACGTGTGATAGGACCGAATTCGATGGGTCTCACCAATGCCTTTAACAGGTTCTCCACTCTTTTTAATTATTGGGATATTCCAGAACGGCCAGTATCCGTGGGGGTAGCTTCGCAAACCGGCTTTTTTACCTGTAGTATGCCGTTTACATCCGGCGGTGTAGGTTTGTCTATGGATCTGGGCAATACCGCAGATGTAAGTTTTGCTGAGGTAATCAGTTATTATGACCGTAATTCACGGATCAAAGTTATTACTCTGCATATTGAGGACATAAAGGAAGGCCGGGAGTTTATCAGGGTAGCCGGAGAAGCAAGCCGTCGAAAACCAATCCTGGCCATTAAAGGGGGAGTAAGCGAAACAGGAAAGAAGGCTGCTGCTTCCCATTGTGGGTCCTTAGCGGGAGAAGGAGAAGTCTACCAGGCTGCCTTCAAGCGGGCAGGAGTGATTCAAGTAAAAGATACTGAGGACCTTCACGATCTGTGCAAAGCTTTTTTATATTATCCTCCTTTGCAAAATAACCGGATAGCAATTGTCAGCCCCACAGGAGGAGCTGCTATTATGGCCACAGATGCGTGTGAAGCCCATGGATTAAAAGTTGCTTCTTTGGCGCCGGAAACACTGGATTACCTGCGCCGCTTCTCCCCCGAGTGGTTTGAGCCACCCAATCCTATAGATTTATGGATTGCCGGCATGGCCCAGGGTTATGAGAAGACACTTCAAGAAGCGCTTGAAGCTCTGATGGTTGACCATAATGTTGATGCCGTGATCGATATTACTCCCGCAATTGACGCTCCAACCAGGGATAACTCTTATGGGAGAACATTTCTGGATGTCATAATCCCCATCGCCAGAAAGAAAATCAAGCCTCTGGTAGTCTGGCCTTTCGGAACTCACACCTTGGAATATATAAATATTTTAGACAAGAATGAAATCCTGGGTTTTACTGGAGGAGAACAAGCTGCCCGGGTTATAGCTGGTCTTTACCGGTACGGGATTATCCAAAACCGTCCCCAACCCGGATCTCCGCCTGCAGTTGTGAGCCGGGAAAGGGCACGGGCTATTTTAAAACAGCCTCACCACCAGGCAATAATTAATGTTCTGGAAGAATATGGTGTGCCCGTGGTGGTTACTTATTTTGCTCCTGAACTTGACACTGCTTTGGGTATGGCGGGGGCTGTTGGTTATCCAGTGGCGCTTAAAATATTCAGCCCGGCGATTAGTCATAAGTCTGACGTGGGAGGAGTTAAATTAAATATCCAGAATCCGGAGGAACTGCGGGTTGCCTACAAAGATTTAATTGCTGCTGTAAAGAGTAAAATACCGGGAATTGCTGTGGAAGGAGTAATTATTCAGCCCTACCTGCCGGGAGGAGTGGAAGTTTTGCTGGGCGTCAAGCAGGACCCTCAATTCGGGCCGGTAGTGGTTTATGGCAGCGGAGGAATTCTGGCCGAGATTGTGGCCGATGTTTCTTTTGAACTTGCTCCGGTAGACGATGCCACAGCATGGCAGATGATCACAAGGACCAGATCATACGCCCTGCTTAAAGGTGTGCGCGGGTCACCGGCAGTTGATATTGATTCTTTAATCCAGGCAATTGTCAGCATTGGTCAGTTAGCAGTAGATTTTCCCGAAATCAAAGAACTTGATCTCAACCCCTTAATGGTCTACCGGCAGGGAGTCATGGCGTTAGATGTGCGAATGGTAATTAAATAAAACGGAGTGATGGTCTTGACGGCAACGGTAAAGGAAATCCAGAAATTGTTAAGTATCGCCAGAGGCAAACAGGAGGCAGACCTTTACCTGGATGGAGGGAATTTAATAAATGTCCTCAGTGGAGAAATTTACCCGGCCAACGTTGCCGTCTGGCAGGGCAGAATTGCTTACGTGGGCAAAAGCAGGGGAATGGTGGGAGCGCATACCACCGTCATCAACACCGGGGGATATTATCTGTGCCCCGCCTTGATCGAAGCTCATTATCACCCCTGGGTGATTTATAACCCCGTCAGCATAATGGAGGCGGCTCTCCCGCGAGGTATTACCACCATGGTCTGTGATAATCTTCCCTTTTTCATCCAGTTAGGAGCCGAAGGCTTAATAAAGCTAATGCAGGCCTTAGAAAATTTTCCACTCAGGCTTTTCTGGATGGCAAGGCTTTTGCCCCAGTCACCCGATCCTGACGAAGAAGAAATTTTCTCGATCGCTTATTTAAAACAGCTCTTCGGTGATCCCCATGTATTGAAAATGGCAGAGGTTACCCGCTGGCCACGCCTTGTGGAAGGGAATAGTTCCCTGTTGGAAAAGATCCATCTGGCAAAAGAAACAGGACTGGGTTTTGACGGTCATACTGCCGGATGCTCTTATGACCTTTTAAACGCAGCCGTTGTATGCGGTATAGAGTCATGCCACGAAGCAATTACCGCTGAAGAAGTGGCCCAACGGGTACGTCTGGGCCTGTGGACCATGCTCCGCTACAGTTCCCTGCGGCCAGACCTGCCGGAATTAATCCGGGCCATTACAGAAATGAACCTTTCTACAGGCAGGATGATTCTCACTACCGACTGTCCCGGCCCCTCTTTTGTCGCTAGAGAAGGGCTTTTAGACGGGATGCTGCGCATTGCAGTGGCAAATGAATTGAACCCCGTCACAGCACTTCAGATGGCTACCATTAATCCTGCCACTTATTTAAGAATGGACAACGAACTGGGTTCCATTGCCCCCGGACGGTGGGCCGATATTTTGCTCTTGCCCGACCTGGAGAATTTCATGCCTCACATGGTAATCTCCCGGGGCAGGGTAGTGGCTGTTGACAATAAACTGGCCGTACCACTGACTGCTCCGGACTGGAAAGAACTGGGGCTTCATACCCACCTGCCCCCTGCGGATCTCGTCAGCAATCCCCATATTTACGGCGTCTCCTCAGACAAAACCGAGGGTTTCCCCGTCATTAAAGTAATCTCGGCAGCTATTACCAGACGGGAAGACAGGCGCTTTAAACAACAAGATGGATTTCTGGAGCGGGAAGAAGATATTCTTTATTGCACACTGATCGATCGCCACGGAAAGTGGGTAACAAACGGTTTTGTTCGTGGCATAGGACAAATTGAGGCTCTGGCGACTACCTTTACCACTTCTCTGGATTTTCTGGTGCTCGGGCAGGATCGCCCGGCCATGGCCCGGGCTGCCGCGATGGTAGTGGAAATGGGCGGCGGAATTGTGCTCATTGAAAAAGGCGAGGTGTTATTCCACTTTCCTTTGGAGTTGGAGGGAGTGATGAGCGCCAGGCCTTTTGCAGAAGTGGCTGGAAAAATAGAGAAACTGGAGCAGGAAATAAGAAAACTCGGATATTCTTATACTGATATTCTGTTTACGCTTGTGTTTTTAGTAGCCGACTTTCTCCCTGGCTTGCGCATTACCGCCTCGGGAATTATCGACGTAAAAAGCCGGCAGGTACTCATCCCCAGCCGGCAGGTGTAAAACAACTGGAAAATAGATTTAACCACAGAGAACACCAAGAACACTTAAGCCTAAGATTAAATGTGCTGGTGAGTATCAAAGTAGTCAGAGTTCAGAACACCTAAAACAAGATTCATTGGTTCCCTCTCCCTTGAAG
>DMIY01000001.1 GCA_003457075.1 Desulfotomaculum sp.
GCAGCATAGGGATAAGGAATCAAAATGGCCGGTTTTCCGGTCACCGTAATCTCAGCCAGGGTGGCCGCTCCCGCCCGGCAAATAACTAAATCTGCTGCTGCCAGCGCTAAAGGCATCTCATGGAGATAGGGTTTAATTGTATTATTGCCATTGTCCGGAAAGCCAAACCCACGCTGGCTCATCATCATTACAAAATCATCATACTGCGCCGGTCCAGTCACGTGTAAAAAGTGAAGATCGGATTTCTCCCTGAAATGGTACAATACTTCCACCATTGCACCGTTAATAGTCCGTGCCCCCTGACTGCCCCCAAACGACAGTACCAGCCGTCCCTCTTCCGGCAACCCCAATGCCCGGCGCGACTCTTGCCGCGTACAGCTCATAAACTCGGGACGCACCGGCAAACCGGTAAGCTTAATCCTGGTTCGACGCGGCAGGTAACGAACAGCATCAGGAAAAGTTATCGCCACCGCGTTGGTAATATATGACAACAACCGGTTGGTCACGCCGGGTAAAGCATTCTGTTCATGAATAAGGGTGGGAATTCTACAAAAAGATGCTGCCAATACCACAGGCCCGCATACATACCCGCCGGTTCCGACCACCGCTGCTGGTTTAAAGCTATTCATGATTCTCAAAGCCTCCGTAAACCCCCTGGCGGCCTGCCAACAGGCAAGTAAGTTGCGAAAAGAAAGGCGACGCTTGAACCCTGTTAATTT
This sequence comes from Desulfotomaculum sp., assembly GCA_003457075.1. Lineage (GTDB taxonomy): Bacteria > Bacillota > Desulfotomaculia > Desulfotomaculales > Nap2-2B > UBA4053. The sequence goes on from DMIY01000001.1 coordinate 720, forward strand.
TATCCCTTGAAAGTCAAAGCCTGCTTTGGGGACCAGGTCGGCTTCCAATCCACCTTCGCTGCCTAAAAATAAAATTTCGGCGGCGGGGTATTTAGCTTTAAGACCACGGGCAATGGCCAGAGCAGGATAGACATGTCCCCCCGTTCCTCCTCCGGTTACTATAAAACGCATCGTATCATACCACACTTCCCTACTTATAAACACTGTAACGGGAAATATTCAGCAAGATCCCTACCGAAGCCAGGCTGAATACCAGCGAACTGCCTCCAAAACTTATAAAAGGAAGAGTAATTCCCGTAATTGGCAGAGTACTGGTCACCACTCCAATATTGATAATTACCTGTACGGCTATTCCGGCGACGATACCTGCCGCCAGCAACGTACCGAAAGAATCCGGGGAAGTAACAGCAACCCTAAACCCCCGCCAGATGAATAAAATAAATAAAAGGATTACAAACGCAGCTCCGATAAACCCCAGTTCCTCGCCAATAATAGCAAAAATAAAGTCTGTATGCCTTTCCGGCACCCACAGGTATTTAGCGTGCCCCTGGCCCAGGCCGGTACCCAAAAGTCCTCCTGAACCTAAAGACATCAGTGAATTTAAAATATGCCAGCCGGCGCCGGCAGGATCCTTTTCGGGATCTAAAAAGGCCAAAAATCGACGCAGACGGTAAGGTTCATGCCAGATGGCCAAGCCTATTGCTCCTGTTCCCAACAATCCTACAATCGCCAGGTTGCTTATTTGTACACCTGCTGCGAAGAGCATGATAAAAATAGTACCTACCACAGTCACCGCCGTACCCAGATCGGGCTGCAAAAGAATCAGGCCGGCGGACAAACCTGCCAGCGCTATGTAAGGCAATACTCCCGACCAAAAGTTTTTAAGCTTATCAAGCTGGCGGGATAATCCACAAGCAGTAAAGACCACCAGACAAAGTTTGACAAATTCCGCCGGCTGAAAGCTTAAGGGTCCCAGGTTTAACCATCGCTGGGCGCCTAGCCGGGACACACCTACGCCGGGAATCAACACCACTACAAGGAGCGCGATGCCGCAAACCAGCAATAACCCGGCCCACCGTTTCAACCGCCAGTAGTCATAATTCATCATCAAAAACATGGCCGCCAGGCCGATTAAGGCCCAGATAAGCTGCCTGCGCAGAAAGAAGAAGGTATCATTAAAGGGCGGCAGGGTGGCAAACCACAAGGTAGAGCTGAAAACCATCACTATTCCCAAACCAAGCAATAAAAGCAGGGTCAAGAGAAGGACAAAATCAGGTGGCCGCCTGATTCTCATGATCTTGACGATACCTCCTTTAATTCCAGCACAACCTGCTTAAACAAGTTACCCCGTTGCTCATAGTTTCTAAACATGTCCCAACTGGCGCAAGCAGGAGATAGCAAAACGACATCTCCGGGACAGGCCGCCTGCCGGGCCAGCAAGATCGCTTCTTTTAGCTCCCGGCTCCGGAAGATACCGGTTCCACCGGCAGCACGCACTGCCCGCTCAATTTCACCGGCGCTTTCCCCCAGCAATACCACCGCCCGGACCTTTTCTTTGATCAAACGGGCCAAAGCGGTAAAATCACTCCCCTTGTTTCTACCACCGGCAATAAGTATGACCGGTTCCTTGTAAGCCTGCAGCGCCTTGATGCTGGCATCCGGGTTGGTACCCTTGGAATCGTTGACATACCGTACCCCCTCAATTTCGGCCACAAATTCCAAACGGTGAGCCACCCCGGTAAAATCGCGCAAAACGCGGGCCAAAACATCTGCCCCAATCCCCTGTGCCCAGCCGCAGGCTACGGCTGCCAGGGCATTTTCCAGGTTATGCGCGCCGGGAATCCTCAATTCCCCCACCGGTAAAACGGGAAAAAGTTTTTCTTTCCACCGGACTACAATCCGGTTGTCCTGGACAAATACCCCTCTTTGTAACGTATGTGTGCGGCTAAAAAACATGACTGTCCCCGGACAGGCGGCAGCCAGGTTTTTTGTCCGCTGGTCGTCAAAGTTAAGAATACAATACTCTTGTGGATTTTGGTTGGCAAAAATTCTGACCTTGGCCATGGTATAACCTTCCATGGTCAGGTGCCGATCCAGATGATCGGGAGTGATATTCAATATAATTCCTACGCGGGGCTTAAAATCAACTGTTGTTTCCAGTTGAAAGCTGCTCACCTCGGCTATAATCAGATCGCCGGCGCGATACTTCTCCACTTCTTCGACCAGGGGTATTCCTATATTGCCTGCCACCAGCGTGTGAAAACCGGCGTTTTTAAAAATCTGTCCTGCCAGGGCGGTGGTAGTGGTTTTGCCGTTAGTGCCCGTAATTGCCACTATCGGAGCATGAGCAAACCGGTAAGCCAGTTCCAGTTCTCCAATTACCGGTATCTGCAATTCCCGGGCCCGTCTTACCGGCGGCGCAGTCAAGGGCACTCCCGGACTGGGCATTACCAGCGTGTATTTCTCCGGCTCTACACAGGGGTAAGAACCAAAAGATAACTTTATTCCTTCTGCAAGCAAGGTATCCAGGTCGCTGTCGAACTCGCTGCGGTCCTTGATATCCGTAAGCTCTACTTTTGCTCCTTTGTGAGCCAGGAACCTGCTCGCGGCAACCCCGCTTTTCCCCGCTCCGATTACCAGTACTTTCTCACCCGAGAGCTTCAAAAGACAGTACCCTCTTTCCTGGAAAACGTTTTCAACCCAAACCATAAAACCCCGCCAGGCCAAGAAAAACAAACATAACCGTAGCCGCCCAAAAGGCAAAAACCACCTTTTTTTCGCTCCAGTTGCATAATTCAAAGTGGTGATGCAATGGGCTCATGCGAAACAATCGCCTTCCAAGCAGTTGAAAAGAAGCCACCTGCAAAACCACCGACATTGTTTCAAGGACGAAAATTCCCCCCATGATCAGCAAAAACAACTCACTTCTGGTGACCACTGCCGTTGCTCCCAAAGCGGCGCCTAAGGCCAGGGAACCAGTATCGCCCATAAACACCCGGGCAGGGTGCCGGTTATAAAACAAAAACCCCAAACAGCCACCAACTACGGCAGCCATCAGCACTGCTGTTCCGGTTTTATCCAAACCCGAGGCAATAAACACGTAGGCTGCAGCCACCAGCGCCGTTACGCCGGCCGCCAGTCCATCCAGGCCGTCGGTCAAGTTTACTGAATTAGCCGTACCCACGATTACCAGGCCGGCGAAGAGGGGAAAACCCAAGGCGCCGGCTTCCCAACTGAAACCGCCGGGGATAAAAATGCCGCTGTAAGGCGCCACTACATCAGTACCGCGACCCAGCACAGAAACAGCCAGCACAACAAATAAGGCGCTGAAAAGAACCTGGCCCAACAGCTTCTCCCGCGCCCGCAGGCCCAGCGGTCTTTTAAAATATACTTTGATAAAGTCATCAAGAAAACCAATCAAGCCGAACGCTAAAGTAACCCCCAACACCAGCATGCCCTCTGCGGACCGGTTGGCCAGCCACAAGCCGGCAGTTGCAATCCCTGCCAGGAACATTATCCCCCCCATGATAGGGGTACCGCTCTTCTGAAGGTGACTGCCAGGACCGTCGCTGCGTATGTTCTGGCCCAGTTTCAACCTGCGCAGCAGCGGGATAATCACTGGACCAAGAACAATGGTTACGATGAGAGATATGCCTAATGATTTTAAGATCATAATCCAGTCCGCATTCATAACCTCTTACCTCATTTGGATATTCAAATAGTGTCGCATACAAATTATGTTAGATTATATCAGTGATTGCATAATGCTTCCACAATTTCCTCCATCCGCATATTTCGCGAACCCTTGACGAGAACCACGTCTTCAGCAACAAGAAGCTCCCTTAGCACTTCCACAGCGTGTTTATTGGAATTGCACTCAAAAATACGTCCGGCGGGAAGACCGCTGGCCAGGGCTCCAGCAGCAATATGACGCGCCAGATCTCCTACCGTAAGCAAGTAATAAACACCTGCTGAAACAAAAGCCTCACCCAGTTGATGATGAAAAGCAAAAGCCGCCTCACCTAATTCCAACATATCGCCTAAAACGGCTAATTTGCGTCTGGTACATGCTGTTTCCAGCAGCACCTCCAAAGCAGCCCTGACAGAAGAAGGATTGGCATTATAAGTATCATTGATCACTGTAACATTTCCGGCTTGTACCACATCCAGGCGCATCCCGCTTAAAACCACGGAAGCCAAGCCTTTTGCAATCTCGGGCAGGGAAAAGCCCATTTCGCGGGCAACCCCGATGGCGGAAAGGGCATTGAAAACATTGTGCGGTCCCGGTAAGGGAACGTACATTTCGGACCGCTCACCGCCCGCTTCAACAGTAAAGTAATTTCCCCCGCCATCAGGACAGATATTACTGGCACGAATTTCTACACCCTCATAAGTCCCGAAAAACAACACCTTACCCTGGCAGCGCGGGGCCTGCCGGCGCATATAAGTACTGTGGGCATTTAAAACAGCAAAACCACCCGCAGGTATATGGTCGAGCAGTTCTCCCTTGACCCCGGCAATTTCTTCTATGGAACCCAACCGTTCAAGATGGGCTTCTCCTATGTTGGTAATCACGGCGGCGGTTGGCCGGGCCAGCCGGCATAAAAAGTCAATCTCGCCAGCGCCGCGCATCGCCATTTCCACCACTACTGCCTGGTGTTGATCACCCAGCTTTAACAAAGTTAAAGGCAGCCCTATCTCATTATTCAGGTTACCTGTTGTCTTAAGAGTATTGAGCCTTACTGATAAAACGGCGGCTATCATGTCCTTGGTTGTCGTTTTGCCCGAACTGCCGGTAACGGCAACAACAGGCGCGTGAAATTTGTCGCGGTTGTAACGGGCCAGTTTTTGCAATGCCGATAACGTATCAGCTACCTGCAATACATTTGCTTCCGCCGGCAACCCGGGAATAAAACGTTCAACCACTATTCCGGAAGCTCCCGCCTGCACAGCTTGAAGAACAAAGTCATGAGCGTCGAATCTTTCGCCGCGCAAGGCAAAAAATAACTGAGAGCGCTCTAACTGCCTGGTATCAATAGAAACTCCATATACATAACGCTTCGGATTACCCTGTAAAATCTTTGCCCCCACGGCACTGGCCACTTCGGCAACAGTCATGGTTTTCAAGAACCTTTATGGCCTCCTCCCGATCATCAAAAGGAAACTTTTGAGTACCGGTAAGCTGATAATTTTCATGCCCTTTGCCTGCTATTACTACCACATCACCGGGATCAGCCAGACGCAAGGCACGGGCAATAGCCTGCCGCCGGTCCGGAATAACCATGTAGGTTGCCGGCTCCCGAACCCTGCGTAGCCCTTCTTCAATGCCGGCGATAATCTTTAAAGGATCCTCTGTGCGGGGGTTATCAGAAGTAACTACCGGTATGTCGCTATAGCGTGCTGCTATTTCGCCCATTAAGGGTCTTTTGCTCCGATCGCGGTCACCGCCACAGCCAAAGACTGTAATCAGTTTGCCGGCGGTCAACTGCCCGGCCGTTTTTAAAACATTCTCCAGTCCGTCCGGTGTATGGGCATAATCAACAATAACTGTAAAATCCTGGCCTCGATCAATCGATTCAAACCGCCCCCGGACGCCCGGAACAGCCTCCAGCGCATCCACCATCGACCCCAGCGGCAGGCCGTCAACCCCCCCTGCGGCCAGGGCAGCCAGGGCATTATAGACATTAAAGAGACCAGTAAGTTTCAGCATCACCCGTGACTCCCCCCAGGGAGTCCGGACATGAAAAGAAACTCCCCGTGCGGAAACTTCGACGCTGGCAGCCTTGACTTTTGCCTTTTCATTCAGACCATAGGTAATTATCTTTCCCCGGCTGGCAGCTATAATCCGGTCTGCCCCGGGATCGTCGCCATTTACCACGGCAAACCCGGCGTTTTCTTCGTCTTCTTGGCCCAGCATTTCGAAAAGGATTGCCTTGGTGCGCAGGTAATCATCCATGTTTTGGTGAAAATCAAGATGATCCTGGCTGACATTCGTAAATACACCTGTGTTAAACCGGCATCCCGCCACCCTCTTGAGCGCTAAAGCATGAGAGCTTACCTCCATGACCACCGTTTCGACTGCCAAAGACGCCATTTCCGCTAAAAGTTGCTGCAGTTCCAGTGACTCGGGAGTAGTATGTTCCACAGGCAGGATGGAATCACCGATCCGGTTTGCAATAGTTCCGATTAACCCCACCTTTTCCCCTGCAGCCCTATAAACAGCCGCCAGCAGGTGAGTGGTAGTGGTTTTGCCGTTGGTGCCTGTTACGCCGATTAATTTTAACTTCCGGCTGGGAAAGTCATAAAACCTTGTTGAAAGTAAAGCCAGAGCCTGACGTGTATCGGGAACCCGGATCCATGCCATACCGGCAGGCACAGCCACAGGCTTTTGAACCACCAGAGCCGTTGCTCCGTTAGCTATGGCCTGTTCTATAAAATGATGCCCATCATTTTTAAAACCTTCGATGGCCAAAAACAAAAACCCCTCTTTAACCCGTCGTGAGTCGTAGGCTATTCCCCGCACCGGTATGTTCAGTTTTCCTCCGCAGGACAAGACCGTTTGATCCACTATTAATTTGCTGAATAACAAAGATTTGAGGCTCCCTTCTCAGATCTGCCGAGATCATCCTATCACCAGTTCAGTAACATTTCAATAACCTTTAATTTACATTGGTAGTATTGCCATATACAGGTTATTATTTACACTATTATGGTCTTTCTAAGAAGTCTCTTTCCCGGATACTCCCTGAAACCGGCGGCGCTTCACCGGGCGCCGGTTTTGGCTGCTGCAGGCCGGGCGGTATAAATTCTACTCTCACTGTAGTATCTCGCCGCACCTTCTTACCGGGGGCGGGGTCCTGGGCACCGGCAATTCCCGTTCCACTCAACTCCAGGTAAAGGTCGAGATTCTTAAGCAGTTCAGATGCCTCCGTCCTCGTTAAACCGCTTAAGTTGGGCATGGTAACCTCACCGTTGTCGTACCGCCCGGTAAAAGACTGGAGATCCAGCACAACGGTGGCGCCGTTCATAACGATCGCACCGGGCCGGGGCAATTGCCCGTAAACAATGTTTCCGTCGCCCCGCAACCGGTAATTTAAACCTTTTTCAATCAGCATTTTGATGCCTTCACTAACCGGGTAATTGACTGCATTAGGCACCTCAACCTGAAAGCGCGGCTCTTCATAAACAAAAGGCTTCTCCGGTCTTTTTAAGCCCGGCGTTTCCGGTACCCGCAGGTAATGCAGCGTATCATGCACCACAGCCTGGAAAACAGGCGCCGCCACCTGGCTGCCGAAATAAATACCTCCTTGTGGTTCAGCCACCATGACCAGCGCAGCAATACGCGGTTCCACGACGGGAGCAAACCCGACAAAAGAAGCCACATACCTGCCTGCAACGTAACCGCCGCCTTCCCCCACCACCTGGGCCGTACCAGTCTTGCCGGCCACCCGGTAACCATCAATGAAGGCATTTCTTCCGGTACCTTTGAGTACCACATTCTCCAGTAAGGCACATACCTGGCGGGCTTCCTCACCGGAAACGACCCGGCGTACCTGTTCCGGGCCGAACTCTTTGATTACGGTGCCGGAATTGTCACGGATTTCCCTGACCACCTGGGGACGCAACAGGACACCGCCGTTTGCTATTGCCGACACTGCCGTAAGCAACTGAACGGGAGTTACGGCAATCGATTGACCAATCGCCATCGTTGCAACGTTCAGGTTGGTAGCTTCTTTCTCGGGAATCAAGATGCCCTTTTCTTCTCCCGGCAGGTCAATACCGGT
>DMIY01000189.1 GCA_003457075.1 Desulfotomaculum sp.
AAATAAATACCTGCAATAGGCGCAGATAAAGGCAGCATTTCCCGCGGCAATCACCCAGGCCTTTGGGGCCAAGATCGAGCAGATAGACCGCTCCGGGTTTTAATCTTTCCCAGAAGAGTTAATGAGAAATGCGGTAATGTGAAAAATCATTCACTTTTCCCAACTTGCATCTTCTGCCATGTTTTGGTACAATCAAGGTACCAAAGACAATTAATTTTTGAAGGGAAAAGAATATTTATGCCAGATTATTCCCTAATAGATCAACCCGCGCTTTTAAGATTTCTTTTTTATCCCCGGAAAGATTTTAAAGCCTGCCCTCAAAATGCGTTCGATTTTTTTGTCCGGGTGGCAGAAGGAGTTGTAATCTCTTGCCGCTTCTATGCAGGCAATAACATCTGGCCATGGATCATATATTTTCACGGAAACGGTGAAGTGGTCAGCGATTATGATGAAATTGCTCTGTCCTATCACCAAAGAGGGCTTAATCTGGTGGTGACGGACTACCGGGGCTATGGTGCCAGCACAGGAAACCCAACTTTCGCCAGTCTGATTAAGGATGCTCACTACTTGTTTAAGGCAATAGCGGAAGAACTGCTTCAAAAAGAGTTAAAACAGGACTTGTGGATCATGGGAAGATCCCTGGGAAGTGTTTCTGCTTTGGAACTGGCTTGCCACTACCCGGATAAAATCAAAGGTCTGATTATCGAAAGCGGCTTTGCCGGCATAGTCAGGCTCATCAAACATCTGGGCCTGCCCTCGCCGGACATAAATTTAAATCCATTAGAAGAGGAATGTGTGGAAACTGTAGGTAAGATTTCTGTGCCGGCTTTAATTATTCACGGGCAGTACGATACTCTTATACCTCTGCAAGAGGCTAAGTATCTATTTGAATACCTGGGGACAGCCCAGAAACAACTTGTCATCATTCCAAATGCTGACCACAATGACATTATGTTTGTCGGCCATGAGCAGTATTTTGAAGCAATCCAGAGGTTTATTGAAAGTACGGGCCAGAATTTTTAAACCTCAACATTAAAACGGGCGTTGGGCTAAAAAAAAGAAACACAAGAAGATTCCCTCCTCATAAAACTTTACCGTTGGCTGAATAAATTTTCATTATATCCTGGTAAGCTGGAGCGCCACTTACTGACCGCGCGGCACGTACAGCGCGGCGGACAGCCGTTTCCAGAACACGGGCAGCTATGGCCCCAACAAAGTTTACGTCTGCGGTAACCCTGCCGGTAGCCAGGGCAAATGTCGTGTCACCGTCATACATTGTATGTATGGGCTCGATACAACGGGCCAGGCCGGCGTTGGCCATCTGGGCCACTTTGTTGGTTTCCTCCTTGGTCAGTCTGGCGGAAGTCACGACAACCGCCAGCGTAGTGTTCTGAATAAGTGCGGAATCTCCGGCGCCGGCATACGATTTAAAAATCTCTTGCTTCCAAATGGACAGCGTGGAGATTATTTTACCTGTGGCTGGATCCCGCGGGCCGGCCATTACCCGGCCATCCTCGTCCAGCACGTCTCCTATGGCATTCACAGCAACAACGGCAGCTACCGTCAATCCATTTCCTAAGTCTTCCCACCAGGCGCCAAGTCCGGATTTAATACGAAAGTCGTTGCCTAATATGTGGCCCAATATTTTGGAGACCGTGGCTCCCGTACCGGCCCCTATGTTGCCCTCGGCCACGTTACCGCTTTTTGCGTTTTCACATGCTTCGTAGCCCATAGTCTTATCGGGCCGCACGCGGGGATCGCCAATCGCCAGGTCAAACAATACTGCCGCCGGCACAATAGGCACACGCCCTGCTTTGGTTTCAAAACCTATGCCTCTTTCCTCCAGCCAGGCCATCACACCTCCGGCAGCATCCAGGCCAAAGGCACTCCCCCCGGTAAGCAAAACACCATGTACCTTTTCCACCCGGCAAACAGGGCGCAGTAATTCCGTTTCCCGGCTGCCGGGAGCAGAACCCCGGATATCCACACCTCCTACTGCACCTTCTTCTACCAGCACTACCGTACAGCCTGTAAGAGCCTTGCTATTCGTGGCATGGCCAACTTTCACCGCCGGGTCGGGAACAAAATTGTTGGGTTCTATTGCCATTTGGACAAAACCCTCCTTAAAATTAAAATTCCTTGTTAGCTAATCACCGGTACTCATTTGCGTTCTTGCCTTTATTAAGGCGTTTAGATATGCCCTGGCGCTTGCCTCTATTACATCGGTGCTCAATCCACGACCGACATAAAGTTTCGCATCGCCGGCGCGTATCTTTACCATGGCGTCTCCCATGGCATCCTTACCCCTGCTTACTGATTTTAAAGAGTAGTTTTCCAGGGTTACTTCGCACTGGAGTAAACGATCGATGGTCTTGAATATCGCGTCTACAGGACCGTTACCACAGGCAGCATCGCTGACTGTTTGACCATCCATGTCCAGCTCTATCGTTGCCATTGCTTTTGCCGGCCCGGCAGTACTTACCGAAAAGCTCTTCATAAATATTTTTCCCCTGCCATTACCCTCCTTATCTCCCATCAAAGCATACAAATCTTCATCGAATATTTCTTGCTTTTGGTCAGCCAGGCGTAAAAACCTTTCGTAAACTTTATTCAGTGTCTGGTTGTCTATCTGATACCCCAATTCTTCAAGACGATAACGCAGGGCGTGGCGGCCTGACCTGGCAGTCAGCACGATCCTGTTTTGAGGAACACCAATTACTTCCGGATGAATGATTTCATAAGTGGTTCGTTCCTTTAAAACTCCATCCTGATGAATGCCGGAAGCATGCATAAAAGCGTTTTCTCCTACAATAGCCTTGAATTCGGGCACCGGGACTCCCGTAATTTTGGAAACCAGCCTGCTGGTACGGGCTATTTCCTTGTAATTAATAATGGTCTGAATTCCAAAGCGGGAAGGCTGCGTGTAAATAGCCATAATCACTTCTTCTAAGGCTGTATTTCCTGCTCTTTCGCCAATGCCGTTGATAGTGCCCTCCACCTGCGATGCGCCTGCCTTAATTCCTGCCAGTGAGTTGGCAGTGGCCATCCCCAAGTCATTGTGACAATGTACGCTTACAATAGCACGATCAATATTCTTTACATTCTCCATCACCCAGGCGATTAGCTCCCCGTATTCCCAGGGCGTAGCGTATCCCACGGTGTCAGGAATGTTTACCACAGTGGCTCCTGCCTCTATTACACCTGTCAGTACGCAAGCCAGTATTTCCGGCTCGGTACGGAAAGCATCTTCCGAATAGAATTCTATATCGGACACATATTTTTTGGCGTGTTTTACCGCTTCTACAGCCATCTGTATTCCTTGTTCCGGTGTAACACCCAGCTTGTATTGGCGGTGAATGGGGGATAGGGCAAGGCCGGTATGGATCCTGGGCTGTTCTGCTTCTTTGATGGCTTCCCAGCAAAGATTAATATCCTCCGGGACAGCGCGGGAAAGGCCGCAGATAATCACTCCTTTTATTTCCCGGGCTATTCTCTGCACGGCTTCAAAATCTCCCGGTGAAGAAGCAGGAAAACCGGCCTCAATTATGTCCACCCCAAGATTTACCAGTTGTTGGCTTATTTCCAGCTTCTCACGGATATTCAGGGTTAACCCCAGCGACTGTTCTCCATCCCGCAAGGTAGTGTCGAAAACATACAGTCTGCGCATAAATTTTTTCCTCCTTGGAATCAGTTGTATCCTTGCTTGCGTCTACAAATAAGAAACCCTTCATCTATGTTGAGACGAAGGGTTTTTCTTCGCGGTACCACTCAACTTAACAGTTGCTGCAAATAAGCAACTGTTCCCTTAAGCAAGAGTACAGGAAAAACTTTTTTCCGATACCCCCTTTCTTTTAACGGTGAAAGCTCCGTCCGGGCCTACTTTCCTAAGATTTCGGCCGACTACTCAAGGGGGAGTTCAGTACAGCGTAAGGACCGCCTCACACCACCCGGCGGCTCTCTGTATCTCTACAACTGGCACTTACTATTCCCTATCATCGCCATTTTTAAGGTTTTCATGATTGTGATCTTGATTTTAACTATTTCCCATAGCTATGTCAAGATCAATATTATTAAGTAATTTTTTATGAAGAAGCCAATAATTTCTTGAATTCTTCAGTAAGAATGGGTACTGCCTGGAAAAGATCGCCCACGATACCGTAATCAGCTACTTTAAAGATGTTTGCTTCCGGATCTTTGTTAACAGCAACAATACATTTGGAAGAACCCATCCCTGCTAAATGCTGAATAGCTCCAGAAATACCACAAGCAATGTAAAGAACAGGTGATACAGTTTTTCCGGTCTGGCCTACCTGCATACTTTGCGGTACCCATCCCGCATCAACCGCCGCCCGGGAAGCGCCCACGGCTGCGCCTACGACATCGGCCAGCGCTTCTAAGATTACGTAATTTTCGGGTCCCTTCATACCACGACCACCTGAAACAATAACATCAGCTTCGGTAAGTTCGGGACGGGTACTTACCTGGCGTACTATATCCTTGATTATCTGCCGGATGTCGCCGGGGCTAGCCGATACATTTATTACCTCAGCAGTCTTTCCTGTTTGAGGCGCCCCAACAGGCAGGACATTGGGCCTGAAAGTAGCCATTATTGGCCGTGCTTCAGGACAAGCGACTTTAGTAAATGCTTTGCCGGCATAAATTGGCCGCGTAAAAATCAGTTGGCCGTTTTCCAGTTCCACGTTGATACAATCGGTCATTAAACCTGTCTCCAAGCGTTGAGCCACCTGGACCGCCAGATCTCTGCCACGAGCGGTATATCCCATTAGGAAAGCAATAGGTTGATACTCTTTAACCAGGGCAGCAACAACATTTGTATACCCGTCTGTAGTGTAATTCTCTAAAGCTTCATTCTCTGCCACATATACCTTGTCGGCGCCATATTCACCTAATGCCGGGGCTAATTCAGCCACACCCTTACCAGGTAAAACAGCGCAAAGTTCTTCTCCTAACTGGTCAGCAACCTTGCGTGCTGCACTTAACAATTCATAGGTTACCTTCTTTATTTTTCCATCACGCAGTTCTACAAATACCCAAATTCCTTTTGCCATCTATTATATTAACCTCCTTAGAGAATTTTTGCTTCTTCGCGCAAAGCTTTTACTAAAGCCGTCGCTGCTTCCGGCACTTCACCTTCGATAATCTTCCCGGCGGCCCTGGGTGAGGGCATGAAAAAGCTCAATGCCTTTACTTTTGGAGCTACCTGGGCAACATCCATCCCCAGGTCAGCAAGACTCTTTTTCTCCATGGGTTTCTTCTTGGCCTGCATGATACCCTTCATGGAAGGATAGCGAGGTTCATTCAGGCCCTTTTGAGCAGTAAGCATTGCCGGTAAAGAAACTTCTATTACTTCATTTCCACCTTCAATTTCGCAAGTAGCCACTGCTTTGTTTTCTCCTACTTCAACCTGGTTTACCATTTTTACCACGGGTATGCCGAGAATTTCCGCTATCCGCCCGGCTACTTGAGCTGAACCATCGTCAACGGCCCTGAACCCTCCCCAAATAAGGTCATACTCCATACCGGAAATAGCCTTGGCCAAAATAGTAGCCGTCGTATATTCATCGATTTCTTCCATTTCTGAACTGATTAGAACAGCTTTATCAGCACCCATGGCCAGGGCCTGACGCAGTGCGTCCTGGACCTCCGGGTTACCTGCACTGATTACCGTAACCTCTCCCCCGTGTTTTTCTTTTATTCGCAGGGCTTCTTCTACAGCAAATTCGTCATAGGGGTTGAGGATCAGGCTCACTCCCTGACGATTAATCTTACCGCTGCTATCTAAGCCAATCTTGGCTTCTGTGTCAAAAGTTTGCTTCATGCAGACTAAAATCTTCATGCTTTTCCTCCTTTTGTATTTTACTTCAACCTACCCGTGATGGTTTTACCCTTCGAGCCTTCCAGTAAGCAATTTTAACCTCCCTCCATAATTAAGGTTTTAAATTATTATATAAAATTATTTTAACAGTTACCTATGCCTTTTGTACAGAGAAAGTTTTTATCCCCACACGACATTTCTAAAATAATCTCTTGCTCCGGTCATCCCGTTCAGGTATAATATGCCTGGGAAAAACGATAAACCAAAGAAAGATTTTAAGCGTCGTTTTGTAGATAAAAAAGATAAAGGAGGATAAGCAGAGCAATATGAACAATTTCAGGGCATGGATGTTAATGGGTTTGCTAACCGTATTGCTGGTGCTGATCGGTAATCTTATCAGCGGAAGATCAGGAGCTCTGTTATTCTTCATCATTGCGCTGGGAATGAATTTCTTTGGCTATTTCTTCAGTGACAGGATAGCCATTTCCATGACCGGCGCTAAGCCCTTGGCCGAGCATGAAGCACCGGAGCTATATGATGTCATACGTAATCTTTCTCTGCGCGCGGGTTTACCCATGCCCCGTGTTTACCATACTCCTTCACCGCAACCCAATGCCTTCGCCACGGGACGTAACCCGGCCAACTCGGCAGTAGCGGTTACCGATGGATTGATGCAAATTCTCAACCGTACCGAAATAGAAGGGGTACTGGCCCACGAACTGGCTCATATCAAAAACCGTGATGTACTGGTAGGTACCATTGCAGCAACTCTGGCGGGCGCCATCACCTTGATTGCCAACATGCTCCAGTGGGGCTTAATCTTCGGCATGGGTAGGGATGATGAGGAAGGAGACTCCGGTATCCTGGGACTGGCAGGGACATTGTTAATGATCATCGTGGCTCCTTTGGCGGCTACCCTTATCCAACTGGCCATTTCCCGCACGCGGGAATTTCAAGCCGACGCCAGCGGCGCACGCATTGCCGGCCAGCCGGATGGCCTGGCTAACGCCCTGCTAAAACTGGAACGGGCGGCAAGCCGTGTTCCCATGCAGGTTAACCCGGCTGCCTCCCACCTGTTTATTGTTAACCCTCTGTCCGGTGAAGCATTTGCCCGCTTATTCAGTACTCATCCACCCATTGCAGAGCGGGTAAGAAAATTGCAACAAATCAGGCTGTAGAATGGTCGGGGCGACAGGACTTGAACAAAACATCCCCTCTTAAAAGCCTTGATTTTATTGACTTTTTCGGCCCACAGCTCACGCTTTAAGGGACGCTCGAACCGTCCCCATGGCTCCGCTAACTTTTAAATTACGCTGTAGTGCTA
>DMIY01000045.1 GCA_003457075.1 Desulfotomaculum sp.
ATATTTTACCGCCACAATATCCCGACTTACGAAACCCCTGAAGAGGCAGTAAAAACCTACCTTTACATGTATAGGTATTACCGGAACCTGGAATTGCTTTACGAAACCCCCTCCGAACTATCATTAATTGAGTCACCACCCAAAAATCATTTAAAAACTCTTGTCAGAAAGATGGCAAAGGAAGGGCGAACTCTTTTCTTTGAAGAAGCAAAAGATTTCTTAAATATTTACGGAATTCCAGTAACCACCCCCTATTTTGCTTTCGATGTGGAAAATGTTCTAAAGATAGCCATCAGGATCGGTTATCCTGTAGTTTTAAAAATTGCCTCACCTGATATTTTCCATAAAAGCGATGCAGGTGGGGTAAAATTAGGTATAAGATCTGGAGCGGAACTAAAGGAAGAATATGCCCGGTTGCTAAATAGGGTTAAAGAGCGCGTCCCCCAGGCCAGAATAAGCGGGGTTACCTTAGAAAAAATGATTGAGAATATTGATTACCAAATTGTTATAGGAGCAAAAAGGGATAAAGAATTCGGTTCGGTCATCTTCTTCGGGATGGGAGGAATAGGCAATGAAATATATAAAGATATTTCTATTGGTCTTCCCCCTTTAAACCAGACCCTGGCCCGGAGATTAATGGAAGACACAAAAATTTATAAAATGCTTCAAGGTTTTGGGAGAAAGCCCCCTGCTAACATAAAACAGCTTGAACATATCCTGGTAAGTCTGTCGAACCTGATCGTTGATTTTCCAGAAATTACCGAAATATACATAAGTCCTCTTGTCATAGCCAACGGAAAAGCGTACGTCATTAGCGCCAAAATCTGTATTGACCCGGAATTTATTGGGAACACTACTTCCTATCCACATCTTGTCATCACTCCTTATCCGGAGAAGTACGTCATGCCCTGGAAACTTTCGGATGGTACCGTGGTCATTCTCCGGCCAATAAAACCAGAGGATGAACCGTTAGAATACGAGATGCTTTCCACCCTTTCGGAAGAAACCTTAAGGTTTAGATTTTTTTCCGTGATTAAGGATATTACCCACGAGATGCTGGTTCACTTCTGCAATATTGACTATGAGAGGGAAATGGCCATCGTTGCTGAAATTAGTGAAGGCAACAGAAGAAAAATAATTGGCATTGCCCGGCTGGTCATTGAACATGATTTTAAGAAAGGGGAATACGCTGTCCTTGTACACGATAAGTATTCTGGTAAAGGGCTGGGATACAAGCTTGTGGATATATTAATAGGTATTGCTCAGGAAAAAGGGCTGGAGCAAATTTACGGTACAGTTCTTCAGGAAAATAAAAAAATGCTCCGCATTACTAGAAAGATAGGGTTTACCGAAAATATGTTGCCTGATGAAACGGTTGAAGTTCAAATAACCTTAAAGTAGAAAGGGGAAAGTTAAGCGGAACATCATATTCCGGAAAGCTTCTTCACTGACCTTAGAATGATGGATGACGAAGCGTACTACTCTATCCTGCATTTTATCCAGATATTCATAGGTTTGCGGAACACCAATGACCAGACCGTTCAGTCTAATCGGGTGAATGGTCATGCTGGCCGTCTGGGCGATGAAGCTATATTTCGCCGCCACGGAAACCGGCACACCTATACTATGACCACCGCCCAGCACGATAGAAACGGCGGGCTTGGCCAGGCCTGCAATCATTTCAGCAATGGCCAGGCCTGCTTCCACATCGCCGCCTACGGTATTTAAAACCATCAACACTCCTTCTATTTCCGGACTTTCTTCTAAGGCCACCAGTTGGGGAATTAGGTGCTCGTACTTGGTGGTTTTATTTTGGGGAGGCAGTACCAGATGTCCTTCGATTTGACCGACGATGGTCAAACAGTGGATATTACTTTTCATCTCCAGTAGCGAATTTGTCCCCAGTTCTTTCAATATCTGCATGTTTTCTTTGCGTTGCCCCTGCACGCGCCTGGCCGGCTGGGGTTCCTGTGGTCCTGGAGGAGCAGTGCGTTCCGGGTCTTCTCCCGGGTCCTGATTTGGGTTGTAGTCGGGAACATAATCGGGAACAGGATCAATGTCAGGTACATAAGGAAATTCATCCTCATTGCTCCGCAGAAGGTCAGTGGGCATAATTTTCCTCTCCTTAAGCAGTTCTCTCTTTATAGTATGGGTAATGAGCGAAAGAAAATACGCAGTGTAATTGTGTTAAGCCATCAAGTGCGGCCATAAGCATAAATTGTCTCTTAGGAACAAGTTGCAATGGCCAGGCTTAAGATGAGTTGACAGCCAACTTATTGTTTGATATCCCGGGTCATGGTAAGATTGGGGAGAAACCTCCAGAGTGTTATAAAATAGTTTGCGGGAGCGTGATCCGGCTGTTTATTTTTGAAGCGGTGGTTTTAGGTGTCGTGCAGGGACTGGGGGAGTTTTTGCCCATTTCCAGTTCGGCCCACCTGGTTTTGGTTCCCTGGTTAATGGGGTGGTACTATGCCGGGCTTACTTTTGACGTGGCCCTGCACGCAGGTACGCTGGTGGCGGTGGTTTGTTATTTCTGGCAGGATTGGATAGTATTGATTCGCCAGGGTTTGCGCCGTTCTTCTGCTGTTGAGGGACGATTGTTTTGGTACCTGGTAGTGGCTACTATTCCTGGCGCTTTCTTTGGTTACCTGTTTGAAGAGCAGGCCGAAACGGTTTTTCGGGAGCCGCTTTTGATAGGAATTATGCTGATGGCTATGGGCGTTTTTCTTTTTCTTGCGGACGGCCGCGCGCCAAAAAAGAAGAGGTTGGAGCACTTAAGCCTGGCGGATGGCCTTTGGATAGGCATTTCGCAGGCGTTGGCCATTATTCCAGGCGTTTCGCGAGCAGGAATTACTATGACCGCCGGGCGTCTTTTGGGATTGGAACGTGAAGCGGCGGCCCGCTTTTCTTTCTTGCTCTCCACCCCGATTGTATTTGGCGCAGGAGTAATGCAGTTGGGAAAGATTTCGCCTGCGGATATTAATACTTCCTTTGTAACGGGTGTGGTGATCTCCGCCGTGGTGGGTTTTGCAGCTATTAAATTTTTGCTGGGATATCTTACCCGGCATAGCTTTGGGATTTTTGTTGGATACCGCTTATTGCTGGGAGCGGTTGTGATTGTCGTTGCCTTGTTGAGGGGTTAAAGCAGGTATTATTTGTGTCGAAAACTTAAATAAGGGAAGTGACTCCGGGCAGTTATATAAACGAGGGCATAGTTTTCTATCTGGTAATATATAGTATTATTGCAGGATTATGCCATGAAACGTAGTATATATAACCTGCTAGGGGTTGTTTTCAATGGGTCTCCCGAAACAAATAAAAGATCAACAAAAGCATGAAATAGTGGGTATCGTTTTTTTAACCCTGGCTTTACTTTGTTTGATCAGTCTGATTAACCCTGCCGTGGGGTTGGTCAGCAGGCTGGTTGAGCGCGTGCTGCGGGGTATAACTGGTGAAGGACGTTACCTTTTTCCTTTGCTATTGGTTTTTTTGGGTTTGCGCTTGTTTTTAGTTAAGGGCCGGCTGCAGGTAGCGCCACGCTTTTATGGTGGACTTTTACTCTTTATTGTTGCCTTGACTCTGATCCACATGATTATTCCTGCGCCCTATGCTCTGGACGCCGGGTTGAAAGGGGAAGGCGGGGGTCTGTTGGGAGCAGTTTGCAGTCTTGTTTTGGAACGTTCTTTTGGCCTGACCGGAACGTATATTATTTTGGGTACTTTTGTGCTGGTTGGAGTTTTGCTGAGCACTAATGTATCCTTAATCGTGCTGTGTAAGAAGATATTGGACCGGATGAGTACCGTGTTTTCCCACTGCAGGCAGTTGTTATTTGCTTTTCTTTTTACGGAGGAGGAACCGGAGGAAACTGCAGCGACGCCGTTAATTATTGACCAGAGTGGTGTAGATCTTGAGGGTTTTCTGGGCGATGAAATTCCCCGGGGAAAAAAGGGGAAAGTATCTAACCCGGCAGGACGTACGCGGTCTAACGCAGTTACTGTCCAACCGGAAAACAGGCATTATTCCGGGGAAAGTAATTGGCCTGCTGCTCTTTTCCCCGGGGAGGCAGAGTCTTTAGCAACGAATGAGCCTTCACAGTACCAGTTGCCGCCCCTGAGTATTTTATCGAAACCGGTTCGTTCCCGTGCTATGCGGCTGAATAAAGATATTACGGAGAGCATCCGTACCCTGGAGGAAACCCTGCAGAGCTTTGGAGTAAAGGCCAGGGTGACCCAGGTGTCCCGGGGACCGGCCATTACCCGTTATGAAATTCAGCCTCCGGCAGGGGTTAAGGTCAGCCGTATTGTTAGTCTGGCCGATGATATTGCTCTTTGTATGGCTGCCCCCGATGTCCGTATTGAAGCTCCCATACCGGGTAAGGCAGCGGTGGGAATTGAGGTTCCGAACAGGGAAATTTCTATGGTTTCTCTGCGGGAACTTTTAGAGACAGAGGAATTTCAAAAAACAACATCTTGTTTGACAGTGGCTTTGGGTAAAGATATTGCCGGCAGCCCGGTCGCGGCCGATCTGGCCCAAATGCCTCATTTGTTGATTGCAGGGGCAACCGGTTCGGGAAAAAGTGTCTGTATAAATATCCTGATTGCCAGTATTTTGTTTAAGGCTTTTCCTGATGAGGTGAAGTTTCTGATTATTGATCCCAAGATGGTTGAGTTGAGTACCTATAATGGTATCCCGCATTTGGTTGCGCCAGTGGTTACCGAACCCAGAAAGGCGGCTGCTTCCTTGCGCTGGGCGGTTAAGGAGATGGAATACCGGTATGAACTGTTTGCCGCTGCCGGAGTGCGGGACATCAATCGTTATAATAACTTTCTGCATAACCATAAAGACAAGAGCGGGCAGGAAGAAGAAAAGAGAAGAATTCCTTTTTTGGTGGTGATTATTGATGAGCTGGCTGATTTGATGATG
>DMIY01000124.1 GCA_003457075.1 Desulfotomaculum sp.
CACAGCCATCTGGTCGCCGTCAAAATCAGCATTATAGGCCATACAAACCAGAGGGTGAATCTGAATAGCCCGGCCTTCCACCAATACAGGTTCAAAGGATTGAATACCTAAACGGTGAAGGGTGGGCGCACGATTCAACAAAACGGGGTGTTCTTTAATCACATCCTCCAGTACATCCCACACTTCCGGTTTAACCCGTTCCACCATTCGCTTGGCGCTCTTAACATTATGGGCGTAACCTTTACTTACCAATCTCTTCATCACAAAAGGCTTGAACAGCTCTAAGGCCATTTCCTTGGGCAGCCCGCACTGGTGAAGCTGCAAGCTGGGGCCAACAACAATTACTGACCGGCCGGAATAATCCACACGCTTCCCCAAAAGGTTCTGCCGGAACCGCCCCTGTTTACCTTTTAACATATCGCTCAACGATTTCAACGGACGGTTGCCGGGACCGGTAACCGGCCGACCCCGGCGTCCGTTATCAATCAATGCGTCCACGGCTTCCTGGAGCATGCGCTTCTCATTGCGCACAATAATATCCGGAGCGCCTAGTTCGAGCAAACGTTTTAAACGGTTATTACGGTTGATCACCCGTCGATAAAGGTCATTCAAATCGGAAGTAGCAAACCGGCCACCATCAAGTTGGACCATGGGACGTAACTCCGGAGGGATAACCGGAATCACCTCCAGAACCATCCACTCAGGCCTGTTTGCAGACTTGCGTAAAGCATCCACCACTTCCAGCCGGCGAATAGCTCTTATTCTACGCTGACCGGAAACCTCCTTAAGTTCCTTGCGCAATTCACGGTTTAACTCATCAAGGTCAATTTCCTCCAATAAGAGCTTAATTGCTTCCGCTCCCATCAAAGCCTTAAAAGCATTGCCGTATCTTTCACGGTGTTCCCGGTATTCTGTTTCAGTAAGCAATTGTTTTTTAAGCAAAGTAGTATTACCGGAAGCAATAACTACATAAGACGCAAAGTACAGTACCTTTTCCAGAGCACGGGGTGATATGTCCAGCAATAAACCCATCCTGCTGGGGATACCTTTAAAATACCAGATATGCGACACCGGAGCAGCCAACTCAATATGGCCGAGTCGCTCCCGGCGTACTTTAGAACGAGTAACTTCAACGCCGCAACGGTCACACACCACACCTTTGTACCGCACACGTTTGTATTTACCGCAGTGGCACTCCCAATCCCGGGTAGGACCAAAAATCCGCTCACAAAACAAGCCGTCCCGTTCTGGCTTTAGAGTACGGTAGTTAATTGTCTCTGGTTTTTTAACTTCACCACTTGACCACTGGCGAATCTGTTCAGGGGATGCCAAGCTGATCCTGACCTGCTCAAAGTTATTTAATTCCAACAAAGGAGTCCTCTCCTTTCCATTCTTGGATCCGTGCTGCAGCCTGCTCAAAGCGCCACTCAAGATTTAACTATTCACTTTCATCCTCTTTATCCAGAACAGGGTTGTCTTCCAAAAATTTTTCCTGAGAATCGTCTTCCTCATCTTCTTTGCCTTTGCAATCACCAGTTGAGATACCTTCATTATAAGCCGGTTCCTCAACATGCATATCCAGCCATAGATCTTTAGCAGCCTCCGTATTATCTTCTTCTGCTTCCTTAATCGCGATTTCTCCATCATTTTCCGAAAGAACTTTTACATCCAAACACAGACTTTGCAACTCTTTGACCAATACCTTAAATGATTCCGGCACCCCGGGTTCGGGCACATTTTCTCCCTTTACGATTGCCTCGTATGTTTTCAGCCTGCCTACCACGTCATCGGATTTAACGGTCAGAATTTCTTGCAAGGTATAGGCAGCACCATAGGCCTCCAGCGCCCACACCTCCATTTCACCAAAACGCTGGCCTCCAAACTGGGCCTTGCCTCCTAAGGGCTGTTGGGTGACCAGAGAATAAGGTCCTGTCGAACGGGCATGAATTTTATCGTCGACCAGGTGTGCCAGCTTAAGCATGTATACGTATCCGACTGTTATAGGATTATCAAAAGGCTCTCCCGTCCGTCCATCACGCAAAGCAATTTTCCCGTTCTCGGGAAGGCCTGCCTTTTTTAAGAAATCCAGTATATCTCCTTCCACCGCTCCATTAAATACAGGAGTTGCGACAAAATAACCCATTACTTTGGCTGCCCAGCCCAGGTGAGCCTCCAGCACCTGTCCGAGGTTCATGCGGGAAGGTACACCAAGGGGATTTAATACGATCTCAACCGGCTCGCCACCGGGAAGAAAAGGCATATCCTCCTCCGCCATGATACGGGCAATAACTCCTTTATTACCATGACGGCCGGCCATCTTATCTCCCTCAGAGATCTTCCGCTTCTGGGCAACGTAAGCACGAACCAGCCTGTTCACGCCAGGAAGCAACTCATCTCCATTATTCCGGGAAAACACCTTTACATCTACAACCTTACCGCCTTCTCCATGCGGCACCCGCAATGAAGTATCCCGCACTTCCCGCGCTTTTTCGCCAAAAATAGCCCGCAACAAACGCTCTTCAGCAGTCAGTTCGGTTTCACCTTTAGGTGTCACCTTGCCCACCAGTACATCACCAGGGCGAACTTCCGCACCTACACGGATAATCCCCCGGTCGTCCAGATCCTTAAGAATATCCTCACCCACATTTGGAATATCGCGAGTGATCTCCTCTGGCCCAAGTTTTGTATCCCGGGCTTCACACTCGTATTCCTCGATGTGAATTGAGGTGAAATAATCCTCTTTAACCAGCTTTTCGCTAATCAGAATAGCATCCTCGTAATTAAATCCTTCCCAGGGCATGAAGGCCACTAAAACATTACGGCCGAGAGCCAGTTCCCCATGGTCGGTAGAAGGACCGTCAGCAATTACGTGACCGGCTTCAACACGCTCTCCTTTTTTAACAATAGCCTTCTGATTAATGCAGGTCCCCTGGTTAGAACGGTTAAACTTCAATAATTTATACGGAGGATCAACTGTACCTTGATCTGTGCGAATAAGAATCTCGTTAGCCGTAACCCGTTTTACCATACCGCTATTTTTGGCAATAAGCGCCACTCCTGAATCACGGGCTATCTTGTATTCCACACCGGTACCTACCAGCGGCGCCTCGATCCTCACCAGCGGTACAGCCTGACGCTGCATATTGGCGCCCATCAAAGCACGATTGGCGTCATTGTGTTCAAGAAAAGGGATCAACGCAGACGCCACACTGAATACCTGTTTGGGAGAAACGTCCATGTAATCTACTTTACCGTCTGGAACCACAAGTATTTCCCCGCCGTAACGGGCAGCAACACGACCCTTGAAATAACCATTTTCGTCAAGCGGCACGTTAGCCTGAGCAATAACCTTGTCTTCTTCCTCATCTGCCGTCAAATATACAATCTCCTCGGTGACCCGTCTATTTTCCTTATCCACCTTACGATAAGGGGTTTCTATAAAGCCGAAAGAATTAACCCGGGCAAAGCTGCTCAGCGAACCAATCAGACCGATGTTTGGACCTTCAGGAGTTTCAATCGGACATATCCGCCCATAGTGAGAATGGTGGACATCCCGCACCTCAAAACCGGCCCGTTCACGGCTTAAACCACCCGGACCCAAGGCAGAAAGCCGGCGTTTATGAGTTAGCTCAGCCAGGGGGTTTGTCTGATCCATGAACTGGGATAACTGGCTGGAACCAAAAAACTCTTTTATCGCAGCTACCACCGGACGAATATTAATTAAAACTTGAGGAGTAATCACGTCTACATCCTGAATGGTCATGCGCTCCCGGATAACCCGCTCCATCCGGGCCAACCCGATGCGAAACTGGTTTTGCAACAGTTCGCCCACCGAACGCACCCGCCGGTTACCAAGATGATCAATATCATCCACCTGGCCCTCCCCGTCCAGAAGCTTCAATAAATACCTGATGGTTTCAATAATATCTGCATGTGTCAGTTCCCTGATAAATTCACGGTTCGAAGTTGCTCCCCGGCGCCACTGACGATCATCGCCCGGCTGATCTTTATCCCTGTATAAAAATCCGTGCTTGAGCTTCTTTTCTATCTTATAACGGCCGACATTAGCCAGATCATAACGCTTGGGATCGAAAAAGAGCAACTCCAGTAGGGCACGGGCACTTTCCACGGCAGGAGGTTCCCCGGGCCTGAGGCGCTTGTATATTTCTACCAGGGCTTCTTCTCCCGAATCTGTATTATCCCGGGCCAGTGTGTCCTGGATATGAACGTTCTCATTAAACATACCAAGGATCCGGATGTTCGGGCCATAACCCAGGGCACGTACCAACACTGTGGCCGGAATCTTGCGTGTACGATCAACACGCACATAGATCTGATCATTAGCGTCTGTTTCAAACTCCAACCATGCGCCGCGGTTAGGTATAATAGTAGCAGTATAGAGCTTTTTGCCTGAAGAGTCTTGTTGCTCTCCAAAATAAACACCGGGTGAACGCACCAACTGGCTGACAATAACACGTTCTGCTCCGTTAATAACAAAAGTACCCTTTTCAGTCATCAGTGGAAGATCGCCCATAAATACTTCCTGTTCCTTGACCTCACCAGTATCCTTATTAATTAACCTTACTTTTACACGCAAAGGTGAAGAATAAGTAACGTCTCTTTCTTTACATTCTTCTTCGGAATATTTGGGTTCCCCCAGAATATAATCTAGAAACTCCAGTACCAGGCTACCTGTAAAATCCTGAATGGGAGATACGCTATGGAAAACTTCCCGTAAGCCGTCATTCAAAAACCACTCAAAAGAACTCTTTTGGATCTCGATAAGATCAGGCAAGTCTAAAACTTCCTTAAGCTTAACAAAACTCCACCGTGTCCTGGAACCTGAATTTACAAGACTCATCTTAAATCTACCACACCCCTTTGTAAAGCAACCCACCCAAAAGGCAAACAAGGAAAAGCCAGGCCCTGGTTAATTCCCATACCTCGCTTTTCTCTTAACCCTTAGAGCATTCCTATTAACATTATCTCCTAAAGCAGGCCACTGAATACCGCGTCTTTTGTATAAGACAGCTATTTTATAAGATTAGCATATCTTTACCTGGCTGTCAAGAGCGATTTCTTTGATTTTATCTTGCTATTTTATCTCCACCCCGGCGCCCTGCTCCTCCAGCCTGGTCTTGATAACCTGGGCATCCTCCTTGCTAACTTTTTCCTTAACCGGCTTGGGGGCATTATCTACCAGTTCTTTGGCCTCTTTAAGCCCGAGCCCGGTAATTTCCCGAACAACTTTAATCACGTTAATTTTCTTATCGCCCACAGAAGCTAAAATAACATCAAACTCAGTTTGCTCTTCCTCTTCCACAGGCGCCTGGGCAACCGCAGCTCCAGCAACAGGACCAGCCATAGCCACTGGAGCAGCAGCGCTAACACCAAACTCATCCTCGAACTTCTTTACCAGTTCGGCCAACTCCAACACAGTCAAACCCTTGACGATTTCTATAATTTCACTAATTTTGGACATTTATCCCATTAGCCTCCTTAAATTAAAGATTTTTCAACCAGCGACATTGCCGGTTTTTTTAAGTTTGTGAATCGCATCCAGCACGTAAACCAGATTTCTGATCGACGCGTTAAAAACATTGACCAGACCATACAGTGGCGCCTGCATACCACATACCACTTTACCCAACAACACTTCCCGAAAAGGCAATTCAGCCAATTGGAGGACTTCTTCACCCCGGATGATTTTTCCTTCCAATATACCAGCCTTGATTTCCAGTTGCTTAAATTCACGCGTCAAATCCACCATAACTTTAGCCGGCACAACCGGATCTCCCAAACCAAAGGCAATAACCGTAGGACCCTCCAGGTAATGTTCCAGATCATCAAGGCCAATTTCACTGGCAGCAAGACGGGTAAGGGTATTCTTGGCTACCTTTAATTCGCTGTTTGATTCCCGAAGTTTACGCCGCAGCCTGGTCATGGCCGATACATCCAACCCCCGGTAATCAGCCAGGATCGTAACGTTACTGGCCTTTAGCTTTTCCCTGAGTTCATTTACTACTACCTGCTTTTTTTCTCTGGTAGACATCTTTTTAATAGATTCCTTTCTAATATTAACACCTCCTTAGAAAATTAAAATACAACAGGCCTTTAGTAACAACCAAAGGCCCGCCGTTTATACAAAGAGAAACAGCTTTAAAGTTGATCAAGGCCTCGGTTGGCGGTTGTGCACCCTTAAGTCTATACGACACCAACTGTCTACAGCTTGCATATTAATCATCCCAGCTTCAATCAAGCTGAAAGCTTCAGTGCATTTACCTTAATTCCTGGTCCCATCGTTGAACACACGTAAACTCCCTTGACATATTGGCCCTTAGCTGCAGCCGGTTTTATTTTCACCAACTGCTCCAACAAGGCCTGAAAATTCTCCGCCAGTTTCTCAGTGACAAAAGAAACCTTGCCTATCGGCACGTGAATAATACCGGCCTTATCCACCCGGTACTCAATTTTACCAGCCTTGACCTCCTGGACTGCCCGGGCCACATCAGGAGTGACAGTGCCCGTCTTCGGGTTGGGCATAAGGCCCCTCGGACCAAGAATACGCCCCAGCTTGCTAACCAGACTCATCATATCCGGAGTCGCAATAGCTACCTCAAAACCCAGCCAGCCTTCCTGTTGAATCCTGGCTACCATATCCTCAGCGCCTACAAAGTCAGCGCCTGCATCAAGAGCTTCCTTTGCTTTATCGTCCCTGGCAAAAACAAGCACTGAACGTGTTTTACCCGTGCCGTGAGGCAATACCATTGCTCCCCGTATTTGTTGATCAGCATGACGTGGATCCACACCCAATTTAACTACAGTTTCCACAGTCTCATCAAACCTGGCGCTGGCCAGTTTTTTCACCAATTCCAGGGCTTCCTCGGGATTATAAAGGATATTCCGATCAACCTGCTTGCTGGCTTCCTGATGCTTTTTCCCTCGTTTCGGCATTTGATTAATCTCACCCCTTAAACTACTTCAATACCCATGCTCCGGGCAGTGCCTTCGATCATCCGGACGGCTGCTTCTATAGAATTAGCATTAAGATCCTGCATCTTGCTCTGTGCAATTTCCTGAACTTTAGAAAGAGATACCCGGGCTACTTTTTTCCTGTTGGGTTCGCCTGACGCTTTTTCAATATTGGCTGCTTTCTTAAGCAATACCGATGCCGGCGGCGTTTTACAGACAAAAGAAAAACTTCTATCCTCATAAACGGTGATTTCCACCGGTACAATCAAACCAGCCTGAGCGGCAGTCCGCTCATTATTCTCCTTGACAAAGGCCATAATATTCACCCCGTGCTGGCCCAGGGCAGGACCTACAGGTGGGGCCGGCGTCGCCTTGCCAGCCGGAACCTGCAGTTTAACCACTACCATCACCTTTTTTCTGGCCAACTATAACACCTCCTTGCAAAAAATAAATTTAACCTCATACCTAAAGAGCAATTAATTTCTTTTCCTTAATTCTAACTTATTTTTTCCACCTGGGACTAATCTAATTCTACAGGAGTATCCCGGCCAAACATAGAGATCTTAACCCTCAGTTTATACTTATCAGGATGAACTTCTTCCACAACACCAATAAAATCCTCAAAAGGCCCGGACTTAACCCGTATATTCTGACCAACTGCCAGATCTACACGGGTCTTAATCTCCTCCACGCCCATCTGGCGCATAATCTGCACCGCTTCATCTTCAGTCAGCGGGATAGGCTTAGAACCGGAACCAACAAAACCAGTCACCCCGGGAGTATTGCGCACCACATACCAGGAATCATCGCCCATTACCATCTCCACCAGCACATAACCGGGGAAGATCTTTCTCTTGTTGACCCGCTTTTTCCCATCCTTTATTTCTAATTCGTCCTCCACGGGAACAATAATACCAAAAATCTTATCCTCCATATTCATGGACTCTTTCCGTTTTTCCAGGTTGGCTTTTACCTTGTTTTCATACCCGGAATAAGTATGTACGACATACCATCTTTGATCCAACTGTTTATCCATAAGAAGGGCACCCCATTTAAGGCCCCCCCACCTCCTAAAGGCATTACTTCAGAATTAACTGTAAAAGCCGGCTGAGAAGTGAATCAAAAACCCAGATCAGCACTCCTACTACAGCCACTGCAACCAGAACCACTCCAGTATAAATAGCAACTTCCCGGCGGCCGGGCCAGTGAACCTTTTTTAGCTCATTATAGACGGCTTTGAAGTACTTTTTCCCCTCTTCCAGGTAGTTGACTCTTTCTTTTTTCGGCGCCAGTTGTTTCCGATCACTCTTAGCAGGCGCCTTCTTAGAACCAGCTTCCTGCTTTTTAAGCCCAAGACCACTTTTGGTTGCAGTTCGTTTCACAGAATTACCCTTTTTTACCTGGCTACCCATACTGGCCACATCCTTAACTTAAAAACTAAAAAGTCTTTCCCTTGAAGCAAACAACCTTTTGTAAAAAATTAGCGAGTTTCCTTATGCAAAGTATGGATATGGCAATACCTGCAATACTTCTTCATTTCAATCCGGCCAGGATCGTTCTTCTTGTTCTTGGCTGTAGTATAATTCCGCCGTTTACATTCGCCGCAGGCCAGTGTAACCAATACACGCATCAGTGTCTCATCCTCTCGCTTTAACCAATAAACAACTACCTTTTGCTGGTTGATGACCTCTACTAATTTATCATAAGCTATATCAGATGTCAACACTTGCCCCTAAAGTGGCCGGAATACCCGAACTACCTGTAGCCATAGCCCTGCGTATTATATAGAAAGACAGGGCGGAACAAATTTCATTTACATCGAAAACGGCCGCCTTCGTTCCAACCCAAATGTCATCCATAGTGAGTCGGAACTTACCCATTGGGGCATTCCTACTGCTATCAGTTTACTGGGAGGATTAAGTTTAGGGGGTTCTCTTTTCATTGGTTGCTTCAGGAGGAATAACCAGTGCCACAGAAGCAACAAAAACACAAGCGATGGAAGCAATAATGGAAATAGCATCAGTCTCTACAATTCCCCACCGGGCAGAGTTCCAGCAACTGACACCTGGCGCATTTCGGTTTGCGGGCGGTACAAATCTGACGTCCGTGGGCCAAAAGCTGGTGATGAAAATCCATCCGGTATTGTGAAGGAATACAGGCCAGCAGTTCTTCTTCGGTTCCTTCCGGTGTCCTGGCTCTGGTCAGGCCCAGCCTGTGCGATACACGAAAAACATGGGTATCTACCGGCAGCGTGGGTTGGTTAAAAGCAACACCCAGCACTACATTGGCGCTTTTACGCCCTACCCCCGGTAATTGCCGTAATTCTTCACGCGACGCCGGCACACAGGACCCGTACCGCTCAACCAGGATATTGCACGTTGCAATAATATTTATGCTCTTGTTGCGGTATAATCCGCAACTCTTGATTTCCCCGGCAAGCTGCTCTACGGTTAAACCAGCAAACTCTTCCGGAGTCCGGTATTTTTGAAATAAACGTCTTGTAATTTTATTCACCTGGCGGTCGCTGCATTGAGCCGAGAGAATAACGGCAATCAGCAATTGAAACGTATTTTCATAATCCAGAGTTGTACGTGCCTCTGGATACAATCTGGAAAGAATTTCTAAAATATTCTTTACGTGCGGCTTGCACATTCTTTCTACATTATCCTTCTGCTTTTTCTCTTTCCCGCAGGGTCATGAGTTTTTTGATCAATCTTTCTTCCACTAACGGAGGTACCAGACCACAAATAAAGCCACCATAATAAGCCACTTCTTTCACCCCGCTGGAACTGACGAAGGAATATTCAGCTCTGGTCATCAGAAAAACAGTATCTATAGAAGGCATCAATTTCTTGTTGGTTAAGGCCATCATAAATTCATTCTCAAAATCGGAGACGGCCCGCAAACCCCTGATGATAACCTTCGCCCCCCGGAGTTCAGCATAATTTGCTGTTAATCCTTCAAAGGAATCTACCAGTACATTAGAACAATGTTGTAAAACCTCCCTTAACATATCCACGCGTTCGGCAACAGAAAAAAGTGGTCTTTTGCTGTCGTTCCGGGATACGGCCACCACCACTTCATCAAAAAGCAGGGCCGCCCGCTCAATCAAATCCAGATGACCATAAGTTACAGGATCAAAACTACCGGGATAAATAGCTAAACGTAACACTTTATCTTATTGTGTACCTCCTTTGCCGGATCTGGCGCTCTACTACATAGCCCCAAAGCCAAATTTACAGACATCTCCTTCGAGTTGGGTACCCGGGGAAAGAGCCTTGCCGGCAATCTCCTTTTGGATTCGAGCGACAAACTTATCAGGTTTCATGCCGCCTAAATCGCCAAGCTGCCGGTGGCGCACTGAAACCAGAGCGCCATCTACTTCCCGATCACCGATTACCAGCATGTAGGGAACCTTCTGTACCTGCGCTTCCCGTATTTTGTAGTTAACCTTCTCATTGCGGCCATCCAGTTCTACACGAAAGCCCTGTTCGTCCAACAATTTCTTTATTTCACGAGCATAAGTCAGTTGCCGTTGAGTAATGGGCAACACTTTTACCTGCACTGGAGCCAGCCAAAGCGGGAAAGCTCCGGCAAAATGCTCTGTAAGAATGCCGATAAACCGTTCAATACTCCCGAAAATCACCCTGTGCAGCATTACCGGCCGGTGTTTGACACCATCCTCGCCGATATAAACCAAATCGAACTTCTCAGGCATCAGAAAATCCAACTGAATGGTTCCACACTGCCAGGTACGACCCAAGCAATCCTCCAGGTGAAAATCGATCTTGGGCCCGTAGAAAGCCCCATCCCCTGCATTTACCTTGTATTCCATCCCTTTTTACTGAAGAGCGTCTTTTAAGGCAGTGGTAGCCAACTCCCAAATTTCATCATGGCCCATGGCTTTTTCTGGTTTGGTAGAAAGTTCTACTTTATAGGAAAAGCCAAACACTTTATAAAAGTAATCCACCAGTTTAATAACCCCGATAATTTCATCCTTAACCTGAGCAGGCAACATAAAAATATGGGCATCATCCTGGGTGAAACAACGTACCCGCATCAGACCGTGCAACACGCCCGACAACTCATGACGGTGCACCAGGCCCAGTTCGGCCAGCCTCACAGGCAGGTCCCGGTAGCTATGAAGACGGCTGCGATAAACCAGAATACCTCCCGGACAGTTCATGGGTTTAACAGCATAATCAAGATCATCAATTCTGGTGAAGTACATATTCTCCCGGTAGTGTTCCCAGTGCCCCGATTGCTCCCACAATGACCGGTTCAGGATAACCGGAGTGCGAATCTCCTGGTAACCCTTTTTCCTGTGCTCCTCCCGCCAGAACTGTTCCAGTTCGTTGCGCAACACCATACCCTTGGGATGAAAAAACGGAAAGCCAGGACCCTCTTCCTGAATGCTGAACAGTTCCAGTTCCGTGCCCAGACGGCGGTGATCCCTGCGCTTGGCCTCTTCAATTCGAAACAAGTGTTCATCAAGCTGCGACTTCTTGGGAAATGACGTGCCGTAAATACGCTGCAACATTTTATTTCTTTCATTGCCCCGCCAGTAAGCGCCGGCAACACTGGTTAGTTTTAACGCTTTTAGCCTGCCGGTGGAAGGAACATGCGGGCCGGCACACAAGTCTGTAAACTCTCCCTGGGAATAACAAGAAATCACTACCTCAGCAGGAAGATCATTGATCAATTCTACTTTATAAGTCTCACCGGCATTATGAAACAGTCTGATAGCCTCCTGCCTTTTTAATTCAACCCTTTTAAAATGAAGGTCGGCTCTTACGATAGCTTCCATTTCCTGCTGGATTTTTTCTAAATCCTCAACGGTAAAAGGCTGCAACGGATCAAAATCATAATAAAACCCATCAGTTATAGACGGACCGATAGCCAGCTTTATACCCGGAAAAAGTCGCTGTACCGCCTGGGCCAATACATGGGCGGTACTGTGGCGAAATGCCTGCTTACCCTTCTCATCTTCAAAAGTAAAAAACTGTACCCTGGCATCATGAGCCAACGGATAGCTCAAGTCTACCAGCATGCCATCCACTGCCGCGACAAGAGCTTCCCTCCCCAGGCGGGGGCCAAGGTCAACTGCCACCTGGGCAAGTGTAGTACCGGCAGGAT
>DMIY01000173.1 GCA_003457075.1 Desulfotomaculum sp.
GGTTACCTCCCGGTTTTCCAAACTCAGAACCCGCCGGATCAATTCCCACGGCAGTCAACCCCTGGATGACCATACTGCATGACTCCGGGTTCTCTACCCCCCAGGATTCAAACCCGCCGTTTTCTTTTTGCACGCTTTGCAGGTACCTGATTGCCTTTTGCGCCACAGGGCTACCTTTTCTCTCCCCCAGGGCTCCCAATGCCATTAGAGCCATGCCTGTCGAATCAACGTCGGGTGTGTTTTTATCCGGAGCATACCAGCAAAATGAGCCGTCCTCGTGCTGCTGAGCAATAAGCCACTGGCGCGCCTGCTCCCGCTCAGGAATCTGCGCCCCGGCAGAAGCAATGGCCAGTATGGCCCATGTATGTGCGTTGAGCAGATCTTGCCCGCCGGTGATCACGTTATCGGCAAACTTCCCGCCGGCAAGCTGTGCTTTTTGGATCTTCTCCAACAGGTTTTGTCCGCGATAATTAGAAGGGTCTTCCCCAATTGATAAAACAAGAAAAACCATAATAGAGTAATTATTGGTTTCCCCTGTTGCCAGGCCAGCCAGCACCTTCGTACAGACATGTTCTACCAGAGTGCCTTTCAGATCCTGCCCGGCGCCTGCAAACGCAATATAACTGAACGGCGAGAGAGGTCCTCTTTGCTTTTCCTGCACCAACAAATAGCTTACGGTTTGCTCAAGAGCCGGCCTGGCATCCTGGACCGTACCGGCATAAACAGGCAAAGCGACAGCAGACGGGAAAGCAATAAGTACAGTTGTTGCCAGGAAAAGTGCAATTAATTTTTTCACGGGTGCAACTTCCTTTCTTTATGATTAAAGCTGCTTGTAGCCACTTTAAAGTTTACTTCCTTTTTCCGGGGAGGAGGTTAAAATTTCCCAGACAGGAGACGGGGAACCTATGCTGGAACTGTACCACCAGATTATCCGGTCACCTTCCCGCACAGACCTCTTAGCAGCCGAAACCACCGGGACTTCGCTATTAACCTTGTACACCCAACCCGACTGGCCGGAATTTCGCTGGCCGGCAATGGCCTCCACAAAATCCGGCCATTTAACTGATGTGTTATAAGAAAGATTCGTAGCATCCAGGGCTCCTAAGGCAGTAAGGCCCCAGGCGTTTTCCCCGGTTACCCGTACCTCATCCGGTCCGAAGAGGGGTTTTCCATCTTTCCCTACCACGGCAACGCCAACTTTTATTTCCTCTTTATCTATTTTTACCTCAGAATTTATTTTCTCCTTATTTATAGAAACTTCTTCTACTGTAGAGACCCCTTTTGCAGGTGCTTTACCCGTGCCTGTGCTTCCTGCACCCGGCCCCTGCCCGCTTTGGCTTGCTTTAACTACAGGATTTCCCGAAAGACGGACGGTTCCGGAAGAATCCTGGCTTTGGACCTGAGCCGGGAGTTTTAATGAAACAGAGGAGTCCGGGTTGTTTTTTGTTATTGCGTTTTGGTGCCGGGGGTCAGGCTGATAATCCTTATTTGTATATATTACCGGTACCAGCAAACCCAGCAACAACAAAACAAGAGGAATAAAATACAATTTCTTTTTCATAAAAAGCTAAGCTATACCCCTCTCTTTTTTCATTAAAGGCATACCGGAAGCAGATTAAAACCTGCCCCCGGTCAATTATCTTTTAAGCACCCAGTTGATCAGCTTTCCAGCATCCGGTAAACCATAACTGCACATTCTGCCCTGGTCACCGCATCCTGTGGTCTGATGGTACCGTCGGGATAGCCCTTTACCAGTTGCCCCACCACTCCAGCAGCCACGCTGTTTTTAGCCCAGGAGGAAATCTTAGCGGCATCAGTAAAAGGTAGTATTTCACCGGTAGAAGTTGGCAGGTCCAGCGCTCTGACCAGAACAGTTGTCAGTTCCTCACGGGTAATCCCCTGATCCGGCCGGAAAATACCGTCTTCATATCCTTTGACCAGGCCAGCGGCAAATGCGGCAGAAACGCTGCCGGCATACCACTCATTTTCTCTTACATCCTTAAATTCCGCGCTCCCGGTCGCCGCCGGCACGTCCAGAGCCCTAACCAGCAAACTGGTCAGTTCGGCTCTGGTGATTGCCCGTTCCGGTGCAAAGCGCTTTTGGTCGATGCCTCCGACGATACCGGCGCCGGCTAAAACCTCGATAGTGTTTTTAGCCCACTTGCAGCTTGTCCCCGTTACATCCTCAAATGACTTTCTTTCCTCTCTGGCCAGAACGGTAAAACTTGAAAAATGTTTGATTTTAGCCAGAACCAGTCCACCAGTCAGATCCGCTACAGCAGGAATGGCCACCCATCTCTGGTTGGCTTTATCGTACCAGGCCAGAACTAGCTTTTCCGGATTAACTATAGGCGGAACAGCCAAACGCAAAGTTAAAGTTGCCGGCTCAACAAAGGTAATGCCTTCAGGCTTGAACTCGTAAAGTGAAGACACCTGCCGGAACCCCGCCGGGACTCCCGGGATGCTTTCAGTCTGCCGGGTTTCCTTAATGCTTATCTCCACGTCCTGGCTCAAGGCTTTCGCCGGGACTTCCAGAGCCAGCTTGCCTTTGCCTTCGGTCAACACAGCTCCTTTACCGGCGGTTACCTTCTGAACGATATCAACTGTACCTGTATCGAGTTCTTTTTTTAAATTTAACCTGTCCAGCCAGGTTAATGGTTTTTCACCTTCAACTATCACTACTGCCTTTGCCGTCTCTCCTACCGGCCCCATTTCAGTTGCTCCTTGCTTTAATCCGAGAAGCTCAGACAGCTTGTCTAAGGTTTCTTTAGCCTGCCAAGAGAGGTTTATGCTTCCGGATATTTTCTTTTCTTCGTCCGTTTTAGCAACGTCCCTGCTTCCTCCTGCTTCCGGTACACTACGGACATAAAACCAGACAATCTTATCCCCATCATTCAAAAGATAGTCTTTTGCCGCTACTTGGATTTCGCTTTCGTTAACCTTACAGCACCACCCGCTGGTAGCGCCGTATTGCTTTTCTTTAAGTCCGTTAATGCCCGTAACATAAGACCTGCCATAAGTTTCACTAAATGTCACATCTGCACCGAGTTTCAACAAAGCGTCCAGGGCATTCTTTTCCTGGCCGGCCAAACTTACTGTCTGCCCGGGGTAGATTACCGCACCGTCAAGGCCGGAAACAGCAACCGTAACGGAGATTACATCTTGTCCTCCACCTCCGCCGGGAGGATTAGATGGAATCACAACAGGCAACGTTTTTCCTGTTAAAGCACATAAGGAATCTGCTGCCAAAGCTAAGGGATCAAAAGCCGGAAACCCAGGCATATACCAGAAAGATCCGTCAGGCTTTTGTAAACTTAAAAGGTGGGTTACTGCATTTTTATCCTGGGTCCAGCCAGAACCCTGCGGATCTTCACCGGCAGCAACTAAAGCCATAATTACCCGTGCATCAGACCACCCGTCAGGCTCATTTCCCCAGAGAGGATTGCAGATAAATCCGCCATCAGCGCTCTGATTGTTTTTCAAATAAACCAGCGCCTTTTTTAAGGCACTGCCCTCTGATTTATCATTATCCCCCAAAGCTACCAGTGCTCTGACCACATCTGCTGTAGTATTGGAATCACTCAGGTAACCACCCCAGGGGTCATTTTGATCCGTGGTATAACCCCAACCGCCATCAATATTTTGGCAATCCACCAGCCATTGCCGGGCGCTCTCAATATCATGTATTGACTGACCGGCTGCCTTTAAAGCCAGAATTGACCACACATGGCTGTTGACGAGTTTTGCTTCCCAGTCTTTTCCATAATGGCCATTTCCGTCCTGGGCAACTTTTATTTCTCCAACTAAATTTACTCCGCCAAAGTTTAAAAACCTGGCTTCCCACGCATTGTCAAAATAAGCGGCTGCAGATACGGACAAAAGAAGACGGGCATAATCGGTAAGTTGCCCGAAATAAGTATTCAGGTTGTTTGTTTCTTTAAGTTCCCTAATGTAATTTTCCTGGTAAACAAGGTGGCTTACGCTTTCCTTTTGCCAGTCAGCGCCGTTTGGATTTTCTCCTGCTGTTGCCAATGCAACCATCGCCCAGTCATTTAAAAAACCATCCGGACGCTGATGGTTGCGCAGATACACCAATATCTTTTTTAAGGGGTTACTTTTAGCTTCCCAAGGATAGACCATCAAGGGAAGTTCTCCTCTTACTCCTTCGTAAACCGCATAAACCGTAGTACCGACTGCATCCCATCGTCCGGGTCCTAAAATACCCGCCGGTGTAAACATTGCCTGGGTAACACCTGGTTCTAAGGCGCCGGCAGCCGGATCAGTTATCCCCCAGGATACTTCCCGTTGCAGATCGCCCAACCCGTCATCGTATACAGAAGCCGTTATAGAAACGGATCCATCACCACTATAAAGGACGCTATCGCCTTCAATATTCAGCCTTACCGAAGTCACTGCCCCCTGAGCGGGAAAGGCAAAGACAAATGTTATTAAAAACAAGAATACCAGCCATAAAGCAATACCTTTATTTATATACCGCAAACGAGCACTCCTCCCTACTTTTTTAAAACTAAATACGCCATTGGGGACAATACGCCATGGGGACGGTTCCATCGTCTTCCCTTCGGCCCTTCGCTACGCTTCGGGGACGCTCGAACCGTCCCCATGGCTCCGCTAACTTTTAAATTACGCTGTAGTGTTAGTTACTCCTCCCCTCACCAAAATTAAAAACTCCAGTTTCTTCCCTTTAAGAAGAACTGGAGTTACAGTTACACCGCACCCGGCACCGCCTTCTCCATGGGAAGCCATAATAAGCACCACATGCCCGGGCAGGTCTCCTGACTCATGGGTTACCCATTCTATTGCAAGAACTAAGATGCCTGTCTAAGCAGAATTCTTAACGAGCAGCTTCCCATTTACAGTGGCCCGACCGTCCAGGATTTGCACCTGGTTCCCTATTCTCCCTTGCTTTTGGCAAAGGCACCCGGACACGAACACTATTCAATTAATCAACAATCAAAGTTATTTTAACATATTTCCACTACGGTTGTCCAGTAAAGATTTTGTCCTCACATGCTATTTGCAATTAAAATTATAGCTTTATCGCCGCAATAACTCCTCCGAAACCTACTACTAATATTCCTATAACCCAATAACGTAAAGTATCTATTTTTTCGTCCAATTTACCAATCTCTTCTTTAAGTTCCTGTCGAGAACTCATTTGCTCCGTTTTCAGCTTACTAAATTCTTCTTTGAATTCCCGACGTAAATTATCTTCCACAGCTTCTATTTTCGCAGACAATTTTTGTTCCACAGCTTCTATTTTCGCAGACAGCTTCTGCTCTACCCCATCTATACGATTCGCCAAATAGAAAAATGCCCCCGGCTGCTCCTTTACTTCCAGCACCTTTTCTTCCGGCATTGCTGTCACCTTCCTTCACCCCTAACGTACCTATATATGAATTATATCACTTCTGAAACAACAAGGGAAGCCTTTACAGGTTAATTATAAGGCTGACAATCTAAAACAGGTTTTCCCGTTAAAACACCCGCTATCAGTCCTGCCTTGAAATGCTTTTATTAAACAGAAAAAAGGGGAATTCCTAGATTTGTGATGATTATCACGAACCTAAAAGGCTTGTGAAAATTATCACGTCATGTTTCGTAGGCTAAACCTGGATTATGTTACAGTTTTCACAATACTACATAACCATGTTACATTTTTCACATATCAAAGTTATACCATAAAGTTGTAAGTGTTGTATAATAAGCTGGGTAAAAATTGATGGCGGACAGGTGGTTAAGATGATCCAACTACCGGCAGTGGAGATTTATACTGACGGAGCGTGCAGCGGTAACCCAGGTCCTGGTGGCTACGGAATAATACTTAAGTACAAAGATGTTGAAAAGGAATTGTCTGGTGGATTCCTCCATACAACAAACAACAGAATGGAACTGATGGCTGTGATCAAAGGGCTGGAAGCGTTAAAGCAGCCCTGCCGGGTTACATTGTACAGCGATAGCCAGTATATAATCAACGCCATAAACAAGGGATGGATTAACAAATGGAGGGCCAATAACTGGTTTCGTTCCAAAGATAAACCTGCAAAAAACGCTGACTTATGGAAGAAACTCCTTTCCTCTGCCGAAAAACATAAGATCACCTGGATTTGGGTTAAGGGCCACAGCACCAATACATACAATAATCGTTGTGATCAACTGGCAGTGGAAGCCAGTATAAAACATCCCCTGCCGGCAGATGAGGGGTTCTTAAAATGATGAGGGGAAATTATCAGAGTGGAAGCGCCGGGTAGCTCCGGGAAAACTTAAACGGGACTAAATGTCCCGTTTAAGTTTTAAAGTCTTTTATTTCGGACATGTAGAGCAACCATCGTCTTCGTCCTCTTCTTCCAGACAGGTATCTTCAGCGTCGGATATTAATTGGGCATCTTCATCTTCATCAGACCAGTTGTCGTTTTCGTCGTATCCTGATCGTCTGGATTTGGGATCATAAGCCACAGGGTGTTCACCTCCTCCTTGCCCTTATTATGCCCTATATTTATTTCGCAATATTCTTTTTTAAGACCTGGATACTGCTACTCGCTTATCCCCTACCCTTCTGGTAATCCGTACCCGGTCAAAATATTCTAATAGGGGTAAAGCGTACTTACGAGAAGTTTGCAAGATATTGCGGGCTTCTCCAACAGAAATTTCGCCTTTTGCTTCGAGAGAATCAAGCAGCAATTTTTTGGCCGCGTCAATGGCGGCGGCATGAAAATAGATGTCATCAGCCACCTTGACCAGTATCCCCCGGTGCAAACAATACTGCAATACTTCCCGGGATTGTACTTCATTTAACCCTACCTGCCGGGATACACTGTCCCAACCGGGTGGTTGAAAGCACTGTTCCCGGTAGATTGTTTCCAGTTGTTGAAAAAGTTCTTGTTGACCGGAATCAAACCGGGTCTGAAAACCGGGCAAGGCTACTGTCTGAAGATTGAGTTTTAACACCTGATTTTCTTCCATGACCTTTAGTAAAGACTGGAGTTGCCTGGAAGCAAAACCGGAAAACAGGCGTGAACGAAGCTCTTCACGTGGAAAACCTTCGCGCAGGGGGTACTGCCGGTGGTAAGTAGAAAGCAATTGCTTTAGTTCTCCCACCCAGCGCTGATATATTTGCCGGGAAACAAAATATTTGTCATTATCCACTACAACCATCTGTACTCTGTCCTTGATGCCCAGTTCTGTCAATGCTTCGGTTGCTTCTTTCGGGCTGATTCCGGTTGCAGCAGTTATTTCACCGGCAGCCAGAAGCGCAGCTTGGTTATCTAAATAATTTTCTACCTGCTCTGCCGGCCGGCCCCGTTCACGCGTAACCAGGGTCTGGATCACTTCTTCACGCATGCGTTTGTGCTTTTTGGGCGCGGGATTTATTACAACACCGCCTCCTGTGGTGTGTATTGGAGAATATGATCGAATTACGAACCGGTCCCCTTTTAAGGCTACAACCGGTTCCTCCAGTGAAAATTGGACATAGGTGGTTTCTCCCGGCGCCAGTTCTTCCCGGTCCAGCAATATTACCCGACCCAGAACTTCTATCGTGCTCAGGTAAAAGCGAACCCGGGCACGGTTTATTAATGGCCTGGGTGCGTTTTTCAGCAGTAACAGCCTGGCATCCACCCGGTAAGAAGGCTTAAGAATACTTGGCTGGGTCAGGACAGTTCCCCGCGGGGCCTGTTCTATATCTACGCCTGTAATGTTAACTGCCACCCTTTGTCCGGCCTGCGCCTCATTTACTTTTTTACCGTGCACCTGCAGCGAACGGACACGGGTAATCAAACCCTGCGGCATGATTTCAAGTGTGTCGCCGGAGCGTATTACTCCGCTCCACAAAGTACCCGTTACTACAGTGCCAAAGCCGGTAACGGAAAACACCCTGTCTACCGGCAGGCGGACAGGACCCGAGATAGACCTTCCTTCAACAGGTATGTTATCTATTTCCCGAAGCAGTTCTTCCAAACCCTGCCCGGTGACCGCCGAAACTTCTACCACCGGGGCATTTTTTAAAGTGGTATTTTGCAAAAACTCATCTACCTCTTCATGCACCAGTTCCAGTAATTCCTTGTCAACCAGATCTATCTTGGTAAGGGCCACGACTCCTTTGTTAATCTGCAACAACTGAATAATGTCCATATGCTCACGGGTTTGGGGCATCACCCCTTCGTCGGCGGCAATAACCAGGAGTACCAGATCTATGCCTCCTACCCCGGCCAGCATGTTTTTTATAAACCTTTCATGCCCGGGCACATCAACTATTCCTGCCCGGCGACCGCCCGGCAACTGGCAGAAGGCAAAACCCAATTCGATGGAAATTCCCCGTTCCTTTTCAACTTTCAGACGATCGGTATCTATTCCCGTCAGGGCTTTTACCAGCATCGTTTTGCCATGATCCACATGACCGGCGGTACCGATAATAAGATTGGTCATGATTACCTCCGTTGATCTTATTTTCCAGGGAGGGTGTCAAATAAAACTTTTCTCACTGCCTCAACGATGAATTTATTTTCCTCTTCCTGTACGGTTCGCACATCTAAAAGCAGGCGATCTTCCTGAACCCGCCCCATAACCGCCAGGTCATTTACCCGCAGACGATGGCTCAATTCTTCCACGCTGATATTCTGCGGTTTTACCGCTACAGCAGCAGAAGGCAGTTCCGCGGTAGGCATAGCTCCTCCACCCACACGGGAAACTATGTCTTCTATGGTTATTTCAGCTTGATTTTTCACCGTTTTTCTTAAATCACCGGCCAGTTCTTGAGCCCTCGTCTTTAGTTCGTCCACTCCGGCAGTCAACATTCTCAAAGTCGGTATTTCTTCCAGAGCATGTCCTGAATTCAGGTAAGACCTTAAGGTAGCTTCCAAAGCAGCTACTGTCAGCTTGTCGATGCGTACGGCGCGGGTAAAGGGGTTTTTCTTCATCCTTTCCAGGTACTCCCGCTTACCGGCGATAATGCCTGCCTGCGGTCCGCCCAGCAGTTTGTCCCCCGAGAAAGTTATTATATCCGCCCCGTTTTCTACTACTTGCTGTACGGTAGGTTCTGCAGGCAGTCCGAAGGGCTGGAGGTCCACCAGAAAGCCGCTTCCCAAATCGCTCATTACAGGCAAATTGAATTCCCGTCCCAATTGAACCAGCTCACTTATACTGGTCTCCCGGGTAAAACCAACAATGCGGTAATTGCTCGTGTGCACGTGCAAAAGCAATGCCGTCTGGCCGGTAATGGCCCGCCGGTAGTCATTGGGGTATGTTTTGTTGGTCGTTCCCACCTCCACCAGTACGGCGCCGCTTTGGGTCATTACGTCGGGAATACGGAAGGAACCACCGATTTCGATCAACTGGCCGCGGGACACGATCACTTCTTTCCCCCGGGCCAACGTGCTAAGAGCCAGAAGAACAGCAGCAGCATTGTTATTCACTACCAGGAAAGATTCTGCCCCGGTAAGCCTGGCAAGTATTTCTTCTACTACGGCATATCGTGAGCCTCGCCTTCCTGTATCCAGGTCGAGTTCAAGATTGGTGTAACTCGAAGCAGCCATTTGAACAGCTTGCCGTGCAGGAAAACTGAGCAGGGCACGGCCCAAGTTGGTGTGCAGGACTACTCCCGTAGCGTTAATTACTTTACGCAAGTTTGGGCTTACCAGGCGGTAAACTGTTTCCATCACTTCCGCGGTCACCAAAGATAAAAGTTCTTCCCGTGAATAACCGGCCGCGGGTAGTTTTCCCCCGTCAGTAAACTCCTGGCGGATGCGGTTTAGTGCTTCACGTACTGCTTCCAGCACCAGGCTGCGGGGATTGCCCGTCAGAAGATCAGCCACCGGGAATGACTGCAAAACCTCGTTTACCGCAGGCAACTGCCGTAGAAAATTTTCTTTTTCATCATAAGATAACTCCATGGCTATTGTTTGTTCCTCCCCGGTAGTTATTATTGAAGTTGTTCCAATGCCACCCGGAATTAAACCGTCCCCACGTGTACTGAGACAATTCCGCCGGTCAGTTCATAGTAATGAACGTCATTCAGTCCAACATCTTCAAAGAGAGTCTTTATTTCTTCCTGGTGAGGAAAATTCTTCAGGGAGTTAGGTAAGTAACTGTAAGGACCGTCTGTCCCTATTCCAAGACGTCCCAAAACCGGTACCAGGTGGTTAAAGTATAAATAATAGAGCTGTTTAAACAGTGGGGCGCCGGGTTTGGAGAGTTCCAGGGAGACTACTTTCCCCCCCGGGCGCACTACCCGTCTCATTTCCTGGATGGTCTTTTTGATGTCAGGCACATTGCGCAAGGCAAATCCGGTGGTGGCGCAATCAAAGCTGTGCTCCGGAAAAGTAAGTTCAGTTGCGTTTCCCTGCACCAGGGTAATGACGCTGTTATAGGGTGTTTTAGAAATGTTTGCCCTGGCCCTGTCCAACATGTTTTCGCAAAAATCCAGACCCACAATTTTGCCCTTTGGACCTACCACTTTGGCCTGTTCTATTGCCAGCATAGCCGTACCGCAACAGACATCCAGACCCTTACCGCCGGGCTGCAGGCCTGACTTGTCGACAGTAAAGCGCCGCCAGTATTTATCACGGTTAAAGCTCAACAGTGAATTCAGCAGATCATACCTGTAGGCGATGGCAGAAAACACTTCATGCACATATTCTTCTTTGTTTCTGTAAGAAACAACATTTCTTGACATTCTTTGCTCACCCGTATAAAACCGGTTCTTTTTGCAATGCGCAGGCTATTTGCTCCATAGTATCCCGGTTTACCCCCGGGGGCAAGGGCGCAAGATAGCTTAATGCTTTCTGGAAATATGGCGCTGCTTCATCCGGGCTGGCCTGCTCTTTAAGAAGGCCAAAACTCATACCCAGGTTGAAACCGAAATGATACAGGCACTTTAAATCCGGTTCCCGGGCGCCACCCAGTTCTCCACCCATCCGGCAACTGGCGGCAACAAAGGCCGCTGATTCTTTTTCGATTATTCTTTTAAGTAAGGTATCCGGGGCGAAGAGCTCCTCTTTTCTGTTTTTGAGTCTTAAAATGTTTCCTTCGTTAAACTGACAAATGAGTTCTGAGAGCGGACGCAAATATTTGAGCAGGCCTGCATCGCACAAACCGGCAAAAAACCGGCTATAAAAGTAGTCCCCGACCAGAACCAGAAACTGGCGATCATTCCGGCGATTATCAGCGCCTGCAAACTGGCTTTCATCTTCGGTGACGTTTTTATGAACCTGGAAAGCCATATAAATAAACTGAACTATAGCAGCCAGGAAAATGACCTGTCTGGATGGCAAAGTAAACAGTCTGGCTGAAAGGATAACCAGCGCCGGCTTGGAAAAATTATTGATGGAAGATAAATCCGGATGTAGAAAATCAATAAGATTCCCAGTCTTTATCTTAAATACCTCGTTTAGAATGTTCTGCACTTGCTCTAATTCTTCCCGGATTGGCAATAAAACTTCTCCTAACACGAAGAATTCTCTCCTTCTTCCC
Organism: Desulfotomaculum sp.; assembly: GCA_003457075.1. GTDB lineage: Bacteria > Bacillota > Desulfotomaculia > Desulfotomaculales > Nap2-2B > UBA4053. Next base: position 11,488 of record DMIY01000173.1, read on the forward strand.
TTATTCATAAGAATATTCGTTAGACTTATGACAATATCCTGCCCAGGTTATTAAAAAGCAATGAGCCTTGCCATCCATTTAAGACAGCAAGGCTCCGCTATTTTTTCTTTAAGTTGGTACTAATAAAAATCCCCCCTACGAATCATGACCACTGGCCAACCTGCCTGGCGGCAAGATACCACGTTTTACTTCCCTGGCCGTCATTTCTTTAGCGCAAAAACAGCTTGTCAGGTAATTACAGGCACTCCATGGGTCAACCTGATCACCACAGGTGAATACATCTACCGCTGCATAACCCAATTCAGGCCACGTATGAATTGCCAGATGCGACTCCGAAATCACCACCACACCGCTGACCCCTTGCGGGCTGAACCGGTGGAACACACATTCCCGAACTTCAGCCCCCGCTTCTAAGGCTGCCTTAACCATGATTTCCTCGACCTTTTCCATGTTATTCAAGATGTCAAATTCGCAGCCATGAATCTCGGCCAAAACATGGCGGCCCAGATGTTTCATCTTTGTTATCTTCCCCCTTTTTAGCAAAAGAGTATTGGAATTGTCATCTGCCCAACAAACTCAAACATTTGTCGGGATTGGCCAATTCCAATCAAATTAAATTGTAACACAAGATCAAAAGTTGTCAAATAAAAAGTTAAAATTTACTTTTGTTCCTGCAAAACTAGGTAAATTATGGGCGGAGCCCCAAAAATCATGGTGGTGGCAGCGGCTACTACGCCGGAGTCATTAAATACCAGGGCTACTATACTGCCTACGATCACACCGATAAAACCCCGGTATAAATCGGGATACCTGTTGCGAATCACCGCCATTACGCCTACCGGACGATAAAACAACAGCGCCAGGCTGCCCAGGCTGGCAATGAATATTCTGCTCCAAAGTGTATATTTAATAAGCTTGAGATTCATTTCTGTCTTGCGGATGATGATGTTTAATATTTCCGTCCAGCCACCGGCCAGAATCAAAGCTGCATTACGACCGAAGTGCGACTGCAGCCCGGCAGACCGCTTCAGGTCAATTGCCAGGGAGATAATCACCAGACTGACTATTGCAGCCACCAGGCCAAGAACTGTGCGCAGCTTGAACTTGACTTTACAGAGCAATAAAAATGTTGTTAACAAGGCGGCAGAAGAAGCAATAGCGCCTCCCATATTCGAGCCCAGCCGGGAAGAAGCAAGGATGTAAATGGTAAGCAGGAATATTATCCCTGTTAAAAACAACAAAACCTTACGATAACGTGAAAACATGTTCAGCAAGGTGGTACATCCAATGATCAGGGAACCGACCAGGACTCCCATATATTCATTTCCTATTCCGTAGAAACGTGCGCCAACTAGCGGATCATAACTCATAATAGCTGTTTTTTGCAGCGGCGCGCCTGCCAGCGTGTCAATGAGAATCAGGCCGGCAGTAACCAGGCTCAAAAAGACAAACGAACCCAGGTAGTGGCGGCGCTCGCACGCACAGGCCAGAAAAGTTATCCCAAGCGTCAGGATCACCAGTTCCACGGTTAATACCAGCAAAGAGGGTTGTGGCAAAAGGGGAAGCAACAGGTAAACCAGGGGTACTGCCATAACGCTCAGCAAAAAAGGCTGCAGTATCCGGGCAACCTGGTTGCGGCGACTAAGAATAAAACATAGACAGGCCAACAAGAGGCACAACTGGTAAATAACATACCCTTTTTGTAAAGAAGGCCGGGCAATGTAAGTTAAGGCTAGTTGATTATGCATGGCCTGTAATATTTTCAACTGGTTATCTCCTTTTACTGCCTGTACCGGCTGTCCGGTCATCCGGTCCGGCATTTCAAGGCTTAAAAAATGTAAAATCGTGGGGGCAATGTCTGTATTGAGAATAATACCCTGTCGTTTTGTAGCCGGTGAAAACAAAAATCCCTTTTCCACCCCTGCTCCCATCACCACTACCGGAGTAAGGTAAGCTGTCTGGATTCCTGTTTCCCTGACAGGTGTAGGAGAAAGCACCAGCAATAAATCCCGGTTCAAATCCAGCCGGTCTATTACTTCTCCCAGGAACTGATCCAATCTTTGCATGGTACGCTGGCGTTCGGCCTGCCAGACAGCATCGAAAACATACTGGCGGGATTCATCAAGCCGGGATAAGTCACCGGTATCAATAAC